>JAACZX010000118.1 GCA_009996555.1 Chitinophagaceae bacterium
GCCATAGCTCACCATTCCTTTTGCTGCAGGATTTGCTGTTTGAGCACCTGCTTCGGAATAGAACTTACCACCGCCAAAAGCATAACCACCATTGGGATCATACACCACTATAATGGCATCCATATCGCCATTGGTATTGGCATAGCTTATGTTGCCATACTGATCAATGATCTCCATTCTTAATTTGTACACACCGGCTGTGCTGAACTTGTAACTACCTGTTACCGTTCCGTTTTTCAATCCGCCTGGTTCGGCTGTTACTTTACCTGCAACTGTGCTGTTATCAATTACCCAACGGGCGGTATGTTTTGTACCGGGCACATCCCAGAAGGTACCGGCAAAACTTACGGTGCTTCCGATCTTGTAAGAAGCTCCGCTTACAGGTGCTGTGATGTTATGGGCAACGATCACATTGGTTGTTGACTGTGTTGCATTGCCTGATGCATCTTTACATTCAACGGTTATGGTATAGATCCGTCCATTGCCTGAACCTGCACGTTCTGCACGGAGGTTCACGGTATTTTTTCCTGTGATTTCCCAATCAGTTGAAAGATCGCCATCACCTGTTTCGCTTGTGGGTTCGTTACTTGTTACACTAATGATCCTGCAATCCGTTGTGCCGCAGTTGTCGGTACTTACAGTAGTAACAGTTACCGGTTTCATTTTATGATTAGGAGGCCACAAAGATGAAGGGTTTGCAGTTACACTGCTGATAACCGGTTTGATATTATCCAAAACTGTAACAGTTGCTGTTGCGCTTGCTTCATTGCCGTTTACATCTTTCACCGTTAAGGTTACTGTGTTTGTTCCGGCATTTGCACAGGTGAAGTTGCTGATGTTGATTGTTCGTGCAGCAATACCACAATTGTCGGTTGAACCGTTATCGACATCCGCTACAGTTATACTTGCCGTACCGGCAGCAGAGAGATAAACTGTTACCGGTTTTGTGTTCACTGTTGGTTTAATATTATCTACAACTGTTACCTCTGCTGTTGCACTTGCTTCATTGCCGTTTACATCTTTCACCGTTAAGGTTACTGTGTTTGCTCCAACATTTGCACAGGTGAAGTTGCTGATGTTTAGTATTCTTTCAGCAATACCACAATTGTCGGTTGAACCATTGTCGATATCGGCTGCTGTTATACTTCCTGTACCCGCAGCATTGAGATACACTGTTATGGGTTTGGTATTCACTGTTGGTTTGCTATTATCCACAACAGTAACAGTTGCTGTTGCGCTTGCTTCATTACCGTTTACATCTTTCACAGTTAAGGTTACTGTGTTTGCTCCAACATTTGAACAGGTGAACTCAGTTTTACTGAGACTGTATGAGGCTATACTACAGTTATCGAATGAGCTATTGTCGATATCAGCTGCGGTTATACTTACCGTGCCGTCAGCATTGAGATACACTGTTACAGGTTTCGTGTTTACTGTTGGTTTGCTATTATCTACAACTGTGACCTCTGCTGTTGCACTTGCTTCATTACCGTTCACATCTCTCACAGTTAAGGTTACTGTGTTTGCTCCAACATTTGCACAGGTGAAGCTGCTGATATTGACTATTCGTGCAGCAATACCACAATTGTCGGTTGAACCATTGTCGATATCGGCTGCTGTTATACTTACCGTGCCGGCAGCATTGAGATATACTGTTACAGGTTTCGTGTTTACTGTTGGTTTGCTATTATCTACAACTGTAACAGTTGCTGTTGCACTTGCTTCATTGCCGTTTACATCTTTCACTGTTAGGGTTACTGTATTTGCTCCAATGTGTGAACAATCAAAGTCGGTTCTGGTTAAGCTGTAGGTATCAATGCCGCAGGCATCACTGGAGTTATTATTGATCTGTTCAGGAGTAATGGTTACAACACCATCTTCACTCAATTGCACCGTAATATTATTAACAAGAACAGTTGGAGCTGTTTTATCTTCTATTGTGATGGCTTGTGTGCACTCCTTACTTTTTCCGCTAACATCTACTATAGTGAATGTTCTTATTACTACCAATTTTCCGGAAGTACTTGTTACGTTATCAATACTGTCTGCATAGGAAATCACTGCAATATCACAGGTACCGGGAGCAATGGTGCCACCTTCACCAACAAACTGCTGTGTGGTAATTTTTACTGAAGTGGCTGTGTATGAAAGTTGTGACAATGTACTGATTGCATCTGTACCGCATCCGTTAATAACAAGAGCGGCAGGACATGTTGCAGTGAATGGAATGAGTTCAACCGTTTCTGTGAATTCATACGCTCCCATGTCAATTGTACTGTTAATGATACGGTTATTACCATCAACATCCACAATAGCTGTACTGGCTTCATTATTACCTGTATTGATTGCCGGTGAACATTTTTGTAAACGCAGGTTTCCGCTTGAAGCATCAACAAACAGCGGGTTCAGGCTACTGTTTGCAACGCCCGGATAACCGTCTTTTACAATACTGTAAGTAATATTATACGTGCTCCTGTTACTGAAATGAGGACCACTGCCCCAGAAAATACAATTGACAGCATTTGCAGTGCTGCCGAAATCATCAATAGACGCACCATGTACAGCAGCAGCATTCCAGTCAATAACATTTACTGTATTGTCTGAAAACGTACAATTGGTAAGGTTTGTAGTGCCCAGATAATTTAAAAGAACGCTACCTGTATTGTTATTAAAAACAGAGTTGTCAGCAGTTACTGTGCCAACAAAACTGTTGATGCCCGCACCGTTTACGGCATAATTATTTGCAAAGCGGCAATTACTCACAGTTACTGATCCGGTTCTTTGATAGATGCCTGCTCCGGAGCCCACAGCTTTGTTTTGTGTGAACGTACAATTTCTGATTACCGGAGAAACATTTCTGTTATATATGCCCGCTCCATTTTCCCCATCAACAGCTCCTCCCCCAGCATAGCCTGCCCGTATAGTAAACCCATCAAGGATGGCTGTGTTGTTTAACCCGTTTTCGTAGTTCAATACTACATGAATACTGTTGCCATCGTAGTTAGAAAAATCAAGGCCATCGTTTTTGTCAATATCACCACTTAAAATTGTTTCATTCAGTCTCCAGTTGCGTTGGCTGATATTTGCTTCGTTACCTGTAAAGCCTCCATAAATCGTCACGTTATTTTTCATAACAAAGGATGCTGTGCGGTCATTATCTGTTTTGCCACCACCTTCATCGGGATAGTAAGTTCCTTTGGCAACCCATATTTCAGTAATACCCGGACAAATGCTGGCAAGTGCATCCTGTAATGATGTAAATGCATTTGCCCAGGATCTGCCATCATTGAGACCGCTGGCATTTTTGTTTACATATAAAATATTTCCCGAAGGGCAGGCCGTTAGTACTGATGATTCGTAAGCACCCATATCAATTTTTACAATCCTGCGAGGATTGCCATCTAAATCAAATTGCTCATCGTTCGCTTCATCATTCCCGTCGTTAATTGCCGGAGATAACGGCTGCAGTCTGAAATCACCATTGGCTGCATTAACAAATTGCGGATTAAACGCCTTATTACCTTCGCCGGTAAAACCAGCTTCTATAATACTGTAAGTAATTGTTGTAATGGAAGGTGGCAGTGTTTCAATATCATCACTCGCTGCCGGAATGTTTCCTGCATTTCTCCATACAATGCAGTTGGTTAACACCGGAAAACATTGTGTATTGCTCCTCATAGCACCGTCAGAATAAGGGGGATACCCTGGTGATTGGGCCAAGTTGCCGGAAATTGTACAATTTATAAATTCAGGTGAACAATAATTAAGGTTGTAAATAGCACCACCGTTTCCGGTTGTGTAGTTGTAACTAAACAAACAGTTGCGCAATTCCGGTGAAGAATAAAATCTGTTGAAGAGCCCTCCTCCTAAATATGCTGAGTTGCCGGAAAAGATGCAATTGATAATTGTTGGTGAGGCATAGGTATTTGAAATGCCCCCGCCCGCAGTGTAAGGTGAACTTCCATTAGCATTACCTCCTGTGATCGTAAACCCGTTTAGTATTGCATTAGCAGTGAGCGGCCGTGCTTCTGTAAATTGATTTACTATAACGCTATAGCTATTTCCAGATCGGCTTGGGTCCTGAAATAAATTATTTAAAGCGATGCTGGTGTTGTCATTCTGATCGATATCTCCACTTAAAATAGTGACATTGTTTTTAATGTTACGTTGACTTAAACTGGTTTCGGTGCCGTCAAACCCTCCATACAACGCCACATTATTTTTCATGGTGAACGAAGCGGTACGGTCATTATTTGTTTTTCCACCGCCTTCATCCGGATAATAGGTTCCTTTGGCTACCCATATTTGTGTAATCACCGGGCAAGGGTCTGCCAACGCATCCTGCAGGTTGGTATAAGCATTTGCCCACGACGTTCCATTGTTTAAACCACTGGCATTTTTATTTACATACAAAATTGTACTCTGTGAGCAATCAAATTTCGTTTCATAAGCGCCCATATCAATTGTGCCAATTTTGCGGGTATTCCCATCCAGGTCAAACGCTTCATTGTTGGCAGCATCGTTTCCTGCGTTAGCAGCCGGTGATAATGAGCCTAAACGCAAATTGCCATTACCAGCATCTATAAACAAAGGATCGTCTCTAAGATTACCAATACCGGGAAAAACCGGTGGTACACTTTGGCTGTTCCACTGTACAATACTGTAGCGAACATCCGAGGTACTTGATCCATCTTTTTCGATCTGGAAAAAACCTCCCCAGAAAATACTGTTTACAGCATCAATTGTGGAATTCTCACCACTAAACACACTTGCACCCCAAAGTGTGGCGGTGTTAGAAAAGAAGCTGCTATTGATCACTTTCGCTTTGGCATCTTTAAAATTGAAGATTGCTCCGCCATAGGTATCAGAACTATTTTTCAGAAAAACAGAATTGGTTATTGTGGGATAAGAAAATTGTGAATTAAGAATGGCCCCGCCAGAGTTTGCTTTATTGTTTGAAAACTGACAATTTAAAATGACTGCATCGCTTTCCAAAAAATTATGAATAGCCCCGCCACCGCTGCTGGTTTCATTATTTGTGAAAGTACATTCCGTTATTACCGGATCGGAGTTCAGATTGTAAATAGCTCCACCTGTGCCGGCTTTATTTCCGTTAAAATCACAATTCATAATACGTGTTGTAGCCGTTGCATTAAACACAGTTCCCCCGAACAGGCTGTGATTACCTGTTAATTTACAGTTCCTGATGAACGGGGATGCATTATTATTATAAATACCTGCTCCAACATGAAAAATACCGTTATCTAAACTGGCGTTGCCTGCAGTTACAGTAAACCCATCTATAATAGCTGTGTTATCAAGAACATTCGCACCATTGGAAACAACATGATAACTGTTGCTGCTGTTGTTTCCAAAGTTTATCAGATCGTTCTGATCAATATCGCCACTCAGAATTGTTTCATTTGTTTTCCAATTACGTTGGTCAAGCATGGTTTCGTTACCTGCAAAGCCGCCATAAACTGCCAAATTATTTCGAAGAACAAATGAAGCCGTACGATCATTATCAGTTTTGCCACCCCCTGCATCAGGATAATAAGTTCCTTTTGCCACCCATATCTGCGTAATTGTTCCACAACTATTAACAAGCGCATCCTGCAGGTGTGTGTATGCATTGGTCCATGAGGTTCCATCGTTAGTCCCCACCGCATTCCTGTTGACATATAAAACAGTTTGATTGGCTGCAGAAGCATCATTACAATCATTGGGTTGCAGCTGAGCTGTTTTTAATACGTAAAACTGACCGGGGGATGAACAAGAAACAACCGGGTTACCAACGTAATAATTATCTCCATCCTGATTCAACACCCATGTAGCAGGCCCTTTTACAGCCGGATCTGCATCATCACAATCGCCCTCTATTTTATTGCCCTGTTCAACATATCCCGCCGGCTGTGTACATTGATAATAAACATCGCCACTAAAATAACCGTCCTGATCAACATCACGCACCCAGTATTTTTTTGTGCAGCCACCGCCACCAATAGGATCCTCGCCTACAATTACCACCTGGCCAATTGGTCCCATTCCTTCAACTGCATCTTCTGCTGCCAATGTTTTAAATGAAGATGCAAACGAACTACTATTTAATGCGGGAGCATTTACTTTCCAAACGTATGTTGTACCAGCATCAAGATCTGTAACAAGAATTGAAGTGGATGAAGTGGTTATCGTTTTTACCTTCAACCCAGCTTTATAGATTGTTACGATATATTGTTCTGCTGCTGGTAGTTTTTCCCAGCTAAGCTTCACTTCGGTTGCCGTAATACCAGTTGCTTTCAGATTACCAATTTGATCTGCGATAACCGTTTTTTTAACTTCATCGTTCTTGCCTTGCAGTACTTCCTCAAGCTTAAACTCAAGAAAGTTATTTCCCTGTTTTGTATACAGTCCTGCAAAGGCTGCAATACTGCTGCCAAGAAGCAGCATTAAAAACAAGTGTTTTACATGAACCCGCTGGTTCAACAAAAGTTTCCGGAAAAACGTGTTTACCCTGTACATACAGTAGAGATTTGGCGATTAAGAAAAGTTGGGGTTGGTTTTTACAAGGTACCGGTAGCTGTCAGTTTATCTTATCAGGCAGGGCTTCAATCCTTTTTTCGAAAATGAAATACACGAGGAGGATGAGGAGCAGGACGGTGATGATCAAAGCCAGCAGTGTCCAGTCTTTTTTTCTCATACGTGCAGTTTCAGATGAAAAAGAATTACTGCTGTAAGGTAGCTGCAAGAAGAAGGGTGATGCAAGTATTTGAAGCGACAAAGGGCTGACATGTGCCCGTACAAAACACGGACAGCCGACCGGACAAGTACCGGACAGACTTAACTTATGTATTTATTTTCAAACAGTTACTAACGGCACAGTCTACCCGATACAATTTTAAAAAGGGAACATTGAAATTGGATTGGATCAATTGCAAAAAAAGAAAACCCATTAGAAAACGGGTTTTGATACTTGAATTATCAACATGAGGAAAAAGTTATTCGCAGGTTACAACGGCCTTGCAACGATTGTTTAACCGTTTACCTGTTATAAACAAAAATGATTCTACAATATGCACTTGAATTAAAACTGTGCATG
>JAACZX010000119.1 GCA_009996555.1 Chitinophagaceae bacterium
AACCTCCGTTATGCGTTTTCAAATGATTTTATTGTGAAAGCAGCATGGACAAATGCATTGGCCCGTCCTAAGTATTACGATCTTGTACCTTATTTCAACATCAACCCAAATGATTTAGAGTTGAGTGCAGGTAACTCAGCATTAAGCCCGGTGCGTTCTTCTAATCTTGATCTGATGGCCGAATACTATTTTAAATCAGTAGGTATTATTTCTGGTGGTGTGTTTTATAAAAAGATCGATAAGTTCTTTTACACTTATATTGATAACAACTACACACAATCAAAGTTTGCAGCCGATTTTCCTTCTGTTAACAATCCCATTGGTGCAGGCGAAAACTGGGAGTTTGCGCAACGCCGTAATGGTGATGGTGCTGAGTTGTTAGGTTTTGAAGTTGCAGTACAGCGTCAGCTCGATTTTCTGCCCGGCTTCTGGAAAGGTTTTGGCATCTATACCAACTATACGTACACACATTCACGTGCAACAGGTATTTACGATGGTTCAGGAAATTTGATCCGCAACAATGTAAAACTGCCGGGTGCTGCACCGCATATATTTAATGCATCGCTTTCTTATGAAAACAAAAAGCTTGTTGTTCGTCTGTCAGGCAACTTTACATCTTCTTATGTTGATGACAGTGATGATGCAGGTTATAACCAGGATGCATTTTACGACAGGTATTACGGCAGCCAGTTTTTCCTTGATGCCAATGCATCGTATGCATTCACCAAAAAGTTAAGAGTGTTTGCTGAAGCAAACAATTTAACCAACCAGCCATTGCGTTATTTTCAAGGTGTGAAAGAAAGAACAGCACAGGTTGAGTATTACGGTGCACGTTTTAATGCGGGTATAAAGTTCGATCTTAGCAAATAATCAATTTATCACCAAGCCATGAACAGGTAATGTTCATGGCTTCTATTTTTTTATGATGATCAGCAGAATGTTAGTTGTTGTTGTTATTGTTACCTGTACTATATCATGCCGGTTAAGTTCCACGCAGGCAAAACATACGGTTCCTGATTCAGCCATTGTTCAACCGGTTGTTATTACCGAAAAAGTATTTGAAGACAGTGATGATCCTGCTATCTGGATCGATTCGCTGAATCCGTCACAATCGCTCATTATTGGTACCGATAAACATACAGCAAATGGCGGCGTATATGTTTTTACACTTGATGGAAAAATAGACCGCAAGCGAAGTGTTACGGGTTTAAAGCGTGTAAACAATGCCGATGTGGCGTATGGTTTACAATGGGGCGATACAGCCATTGATATTGTGGCTGCTACAGAAAGAGACCGCAACATGATCCGCATTTTCAGCTTGCCTGATATGAAAGTAATTGATGGGGGAGGTATTGAAGTGTTTACAGGCGAACAGCAACGCAGCCCCATGGGTATTGCATTTTATACACGTCCTTCGGATCATGCAGTGTTTGTGATTGTGAGCCGTAAAGAAGGTCCTGCGGAAAACTATTTAGAACAATACTTGCTAACTGCATCAACAAATGGTACTGTTGAAGCAAAACTTGTAAGGAAGTTTGGTCAATTCTCCGGCAAAAAAGAAATTGAATCCATTGCTGTTGATAATGAATTGGGTTATGTGTATTACAGCGATGAGCAATTTGGCATCCGTAAATATTATGCAGATCCTGAAAAAGGAAACAAGGAGCTGGCAGTGTTTGGCAAAGGCGAGTACCTGGAAGATAATGAAGGCATTTCAATCTATAAACTTGATGCAGCAACAGGTTATATTTTGGTTTCAAATCAATCGGCCAACACATTCAATGTTTATCACAGAGAAGGTTCATCATCCAATCCACATGAACATAAAAAAATAACAGAGGTTGCTGTTAAAACAAATCAAAGCGATGGCAGTGATGTTACATCGGTTAGCTTGCCGGGTTTTGAAGGCGGGCTGTTTGTTGCCATGAGCACCGACAGCACCTTTCAACTGTACCGCTGGAAAGACATTGCTGAAAAAGCTGGGCTGAAGTTGAAGAAATGAGTGATGGAAGAAAGCCGATAGTCATTAGTCGTGAGTAGTATGCGTAACTCATAACCTGTAACCCGTAACCGGCAACCTGTTTACCCAAACCCCGCTATCGTTTTTCACTCATCTTTGCGTCTTCGTGTCTTAGTGGCAAAAAAAACCTGTGTTCTCTGCAACTCTGTATCTCTGTGTTGAAACGTTGTAAGCAAAGCGAACAACAAATCCGTCTTCATCTTTCCGCCTTCGTGCCTTTGTGGCAAACAAAACTCCTCTTCCTATCTTTGCCGCTATGGCCGCATTACAGTTTCAGTTACAACATACCGATACAGGATCGAAAGCAAGGGCAGGGGAGATCACTACCGATCATGGAAAAATTCAAACACCCATCTTTATGCCGGTGGGCACTGTGGGCAGTGTAAAATCGCTTACGGTGGAGCAGTTGAAGAGTGAAGTAAAAGCAGAGATCATACTTGGTAATACCTATCACCTGTACCTGCGTCCCGGTACCGGAGTGCTGGAAGCAGCCGGCGGTTTGCACAAATTCAACGGATGGGATAAACCCATCTTAACCGATAGTGGCGGCTACCAGGTTTTTTCGCTTGCAGGTAACCGTAAGATCAAAGAAGAAGGCGTAGTGTTTCAAAGCCATATTGATGGCAGCAAGCATTTGTTTACACCGGAGAGTGTAATGGATGTGCAGCGCAGCATTGGTGCCGATATTGTGATGGCTTTTGATGAATGTCCGCCATACCCAAGCGATTACAAGTATGCACACAAGAGCATGGAGTTAACACACCGCTGGCTCGATCGCTGCATTAAACATTTTAATAATACACCCGATAAATACGGTTACACACAAAACCTGTTTCCTATTATTCAAGGCAGTACGTATAAAGATCTTCGGAAAACATCTTCACAGTTTGTTGCCAATACCAATCTCACCGGTTGTGCCATTGGCGGCCTAAGTGTGGGCGAGCCGGAAGAAATGATGTATGAGTTTACTGAGTTGTGTTGCGATGAATTGCCCACGCAAAAACCACGTTACCTCATGGGCGTGGGCACGCCGTGGAATATTTTAGAATGCATTGCCTTGGGTGTAGATATGTTTGATTGTGTAATGCCAACACGTAACGGGCGCAATGCCATGCTCTTTACCAGCAAAGGCGTAATTAATATTGATAATAAAAAATGGGAAAAAGACTTTTCGCCATTGGATGATGGTATTGATTGCCACATCAGCAACTACTACAGCAAAGCTTACTTGCGCCATCTCATCAAAGCAAAAGAAATTACCGGTTTAACACTGGCAAGCGTACATAACCTTGCGTTTTATTTATGGCTGGTGAAAGAAGCAAGAAAACACATTCTTACAGGCGATTTTACCAGTTGGAAGAATGAACTGGTGCCGGTGCTGAAAACAAGATTGTAACAGATACGATTGTGTTGTAACCGCCAGCAAGAAAAATTATTTTTTGCATTGCTTGCATTTGACAATACAAAGGTTATAATTTTACACATGCTTTCTTGCTGTGATGAATGACAAAGAAAATATACAGGCACTTTTACAAGAGGTTGCTTTGAATAATGATCAAACAGCATACCGCCGCCTGTTCATTCAGCTGCACAAACCCCTTCTCCGCTTTGCTTATGGTATTTTAAAGTCTGCCGATGATGCGGAAGAAGTGGTATCGGATGTATTTATGAATGTGTGGCAGAAACGGCAGGAGCTTGCCTCCATCGAATCGCCTTTGTTATACATGTATGCAGCCGTAAAGAACAGATCGCTGAACGTGCTGGCCAAACAAAAGCGGCAGGATGCAGCTGATGCTGCACAATGGCTGGTGCCGCTTAACAGTGTATCCTTCAACCCCGAGCAACTGATGATCTCGCAGGAAACCATGCTGCGTATCCGCAAAGCAGTAGATGACCTTCCTGCCCGTTGCCGCCTCATTTTTATTCTTATTAAAGAAGATGGTCTCCGCTACAGGGAAGTGGCAGAGTTACTCAATATCTCCATTAAAACTGTAGAAGCGCAAATGGCCATTGCCATCAGGCGCATTGCCCAGTGTATGCAGTTGCAATTACCCGCTGCTGAAAAAGCAAGAGCGGTAAAAAAATAATTTCAGCAGGCTTAGGGGTAACTGTAAAAATGGTTGTTCTATATATGTAACCTCCCCGTATGAGCCAGGAACAGTTTTGGATCTTACTGTCGAAAAAAATTGCAGGCGAAGCCAGTGAAAAGGAACTGGCCGAACTGGAATTTTTATTACAGCAACACCCTGAGTGGCAGTATGCCACCCAGAACCTGCGTGATATGTGGGTGGCACCGGCAGCAGTTGATACAGCCGATGAAGAAGATGCATACCTGCTGCACGTGCAGCGTATGAAGGAGCTGGGTGTTGATTTCAGAGATAATGTGCTGTATGCTTATACAGCAGAAGAACTGCAACCTGTTAAACACATCTATTCAAAACGAAAATGGTATATAGCAGCGGCAGTGGCAGCATCACTGGCCGGCATATTTTTTTTATTGACCCCTTTGTTCCGGCAGGGTAGTAATACAACGGCAAACGTAAAAAAGCAGCAGAACGAGGTAAGTACCAATCATGGTTCACGTACCAAAATAAACCTGCCGGACGGGTCAATAGTTTGGCTGAATGCAGGCAGCAAGATTAATTACGATGAAAACTACGGCATCAGCGAACGGAATGTAACGCTCAGTGGCGAAGCTTTTTTTGATGTGGTGAAGAATAAACAGAAACCCTTCATTATACACACATCAAATATTGATGTAAAAGTACTGGGCACGGTTTTTAATGTAAAAGCTTACCCCAACGATCCCACCACTGAAACCAGTTTGATACAAGGGCTGGTGGAAGTAACCATCAAAAACAGGGAAAACGATAAGATCATTCTCAAACCAAATGAAAAATTAATTGTTGATAATCATCCTGCACCGTTTTTGCAGGGTAAAGGCAATGCACTCAAGTCTGAACATGCAGTACTCGTTAACCAGTTAAAACCTAACCGTAACGACAGTACCATTAATGAAATACAGTGGGTGCAAAACAGGCTGGTGTTTGATGATGAACCACTGCAGGAAATTGCTTTACGAATGGAACGCTGGTACAATGTACGGATCGAAATCAGATCGGACAGGTTACTTCATAAACGGATATCAGGATCATTTGTTAATGAGAATATAGACCAGGCGATGGAGGCGCTGAGTGCAACCGGAAGGTTCCGGTATAAACGGCTGAACGATTCTATTTTAATAAACCCATAACCTCACAACATGCTGCTTTGCCATAACACATCTTAAACAAACAATAGAAAAAAGGCGGAGCTCTGCTGCAACAGAACCCCGCCGGTAAAAGATTGAAACCGTCTCCCGGGCGGAAGACTATTGTTCACCTTTCAATTGAAAATTATGAAAAAAATTGGAGCGGGTTCCGTTTTTAAAAGGGGACTGCCGTCATTAAAGCTGTTATTGATTATGAAACTAACGATGCTATTGTTAACAGTTGCCTGTTTGCATGTATCGGCTCACAGTTATTCGCAGGACAGAATAACCCTGAACATGAAAACAGTGGAGCTGAAAAAAATATTCCAGGCAATTGAAAAATCGAGCGATTACCGCTTTCTTTTTGATGAAGGACTGGTAAAAGGAAAACCAAGAGTAAGTCTTGATGTACAGAATGCAGATATTAACCAGGTAATGGCCATCATTCTTGGTAACACAGGTATTACATACCAGGTAATGAGTACTAAACTGGTAGTGCTGAAAGAATCGGCTGCCGAAACTGCTGTAAACGATATTCAGGTGAGTGGTAAAGTAATTGCCGCCACCGGCGAAGCATTACCGGGTGTATCAGTTACCATTAAAAACAGTTCGGTTGGTACAACCACCAATGCAGAGGGCAGCTATTCATTAAGCGTGCCCGATGATGCCACGCTTGTGTTCAGTTCGGTTGGTTACACTCCAATTGAAGAAAAAGTGAGCGGCCGTGCGGTAATTAATGTAACAATGCAGCCAGCCACACAAAGTATGAACGAAGTAGTGGTGGTGGGTTATGGTACACAACGAAAGCGTGACCTTACAGGTTCTGTTTCTTCTGTTAAAGGCGATGAACTGGCACGTATGCCCAACACCAATCCTATTGGTTCATTACAGGGTAAAGTGCCCGGTCTTACCATATCCAATTCAGGTCTTGCAGGTTCAAGCCCTGTGGTGCGCATACGTGGTATAAACAGTACCAACAGTGCAAGCCCTGTGTATGTGGTAGATGGTGTGTTGCATGATAATATTGATTTCTTAAATCCTGCGGATATTGAAAGTATCGACATCCTGCGTGATCCTTCTTCTATTGCTATTTATGGTTTGCGAGGTGCCAATGGTGTAATTGCTGTAACATTAAAAAAAGCAGCCCGTGGTCAAACACGTATCAATCTGCAAAGTTCAGTGGGTGTACAAACCGTGCAGGACAGGATCAATATTACTGATGCAGCCGGTTTCAAAAAACTTTATACTGCACAGTTGGCAAATCTGAATGCTGCACCGTTTGATTATACAAACTATACGGCTAATACAAACTGGCAGGATCTTGTGTTGCAGGATGCAATCATTACACAACATAACCTGAGTGTATCAAACAGCAGCGATAAAACAACCACTTACCTCAACATTGGTTATACTAACCAGGAAGGTGTACTCAAGTACAACCGGTTTGAGCGTTATCTGGTTCGTTTAAATGAAGAAATACGCATTACAAAGAATATTAAAGTAGGTGGTGATATTTCCGGTTATCATTACCGGAACACTCCTCCGGGTGCATCTATCACCAATGCCTTGTGGGCAGCACCTATTGTGCCTATACAAGCTGATGCTGACAAGTATTACAGCATGCCGTCATTCCAGCGTGCACAGGTGGGTAATCCTATTGCTGCATTGAACAGGAATCACAAAAACTCTATTCAACAGGGTTTCAGGGCAATTGGTAGTTTGTTTGCAGAAGTGAAATTCCTGAAAAACTTCACATGGAAGTCGATCGTTTATACCGATCTTGGTTTTGCCAGCAGCAGAAGTTATACACGTCTTCCTTTTACA
>JAACZX010000012.1 GCA_009996555.1 Chitinophagaceae bacterium
ACCATAAGAAGTTTCATATTTACCAAAGCGGATCATATCATTTCTGCGCCAGCATTCCCATGTAAACTCACGTGCACGTTCTGCATACAAATCGTCAAGTGTTACAGTAGCCCATGCAGCTGAAGTAGTACGGTTGCTGCGTACATTATTCACCAATGAAAGCGCTGTTTGTCCATTTGTTGCTGTACCACCACGTAAGATCGCTTCTGCTTTCATCAACAGAATATCTGAATAACGGAAGAGCGGCGCATCGTTACTTTGGTTACGGCTTGATGAGTTTGGATCGGGTGCAAATTTGATATTACGGATACCCATGTTCCATGCAATTTCATCGTTACCCATATCCAGAGAAGCTGCATCCTGGCGGGTAGAAAAGACAGAATCGATATACAGGTGATAGGTCATAGCAGTTGCACCATCAGAACCTGCATAAAACTGATCATAACCTTTCTTGGTTGTGCTCACCATAAGGGGGCTTCCATCGGACCAATATTGTAAACCAACCAGCCATTGATTGTTTCTGATATCATTCGGATCAGCTTTAAAATATGCGTTATAGAAACTTGACAAAGTAGCACGTGGGCCGCTTGGTCTTGCATTGACCAAACCATTTCCACTTGTTTGATTCATTACGATCTGGTTGAATGAATAGCTGCCTGGTGTACTGCCCGAATAACGATACTTGATACCGAGGTTACGGTTTAAATCGTAACGGCCATGGTATAAATAACCGTTGCTTGTTGAAGGATCGTAAGGAATAGCAAAAATAAATTCTTTGAATGAAGGGCCGTTTGTGGGAGCAAACTGGTTGAGATAAGTACTCCTGCCCTCTACTGCAAAGTTGTTCGAGCTGATGATGGCATCGCAGGCAGCAATTGCTTCGTTATACTTAGCCGTACCTGCATATACTTCTGCATTCAAATACAGTTTTGCCAACAACGCATTCGCCATCCATTTTGTTACTTTACCATAAGTGCTGCTGCCTGTTGCTGTTTTTAAATAAGGAAGTGCTGCTTTTAATTCAGATTCAACAAAAGTGAATACCTGTGCACGTGTTGCTTTTGCCTGCACACCAGGGCTTGGGTAAATCGTATCTAACGGTACATTACCAAACATATCGAGCAGTTCCCAATAGGCAAACGCCCTTAACGTTCTCAACTCTGCAATGGCTGTGTTTTTCGAATCACCTTCAGGTGCATTTTTGAAAATAAACATGGTTTGGTTACAAAGACCGGCAATTGAGTTGGCATCATTCCACACGGTGGTTATCCAGCCATGATCTTTGTTCCAGTTATGGCGGTGCAGCTGAATGTATCCTTGTCCATCGAACCAGTTACCACCGTATACAGGCAATATTGATTCATCTGAACTGAGTTCCTGTGCAAACCAGTAGGCGAGCGAATAATGTCCACGTATACTGGTATAAATGGTACCCATCACCGACTGAAATTCGGCATCGGTTTTCGGGAACACATCTTCTGTGTAAAGCGAATTGGGCTTCACCTCAATTTTGTGGCAGGAGCTTATCGCTAAGCCGGCTGCTATCACTATCAGAAATTGTTTCAAAATTTTATTCATAAAAAGTTTTTTAATCATTAAAAGCCAACTGATACACCTAAAAGAATCGTACGTGTCTTAGGATAGAAACTGTTATAGTCTACACCCAAAGAAGCACCGCCCTGGTTAATTTCAGGATCGATTCCCTTGTACTTTGTTATTACAAACAGGTTGTTTACAGTAGCATAAAAACGGAGGTTGCTGATGTATTCGCTCTTAATATTAAAGCGGTAACCTAAAGTGGCATTATCGAAACGCAGGTATGAACCATCTTCTACATAACGTGATGAGAAGTTGTTGTTTCTTGAATCAGTTCTTTTATCATCTGCAGCATAAGGGCTGATGTTTGTTTGACCTGCAGTTACTACATAAGAAAGGTCTGCACGTGTTGCATTAAAGATCTTATTACCAAGCACGCCTCTTACAAAGAAGTTCAGGTCGAAGTTTTTATAACGCAGCGAGTTGTTCCAGCCGAACATCAGCTTTGCATGCGGGCTGCCGAGCGGGAAGTAATCTGTTACGTTAGAAGGGTTCGTTGTTGTTGTCTTGTCTTTTTTGTAGAACAATGAATTACCGCTGGCATCTTTACCTGCATAAGAGAATGAGTAAAACTGACCTAACGGACCACCTACTGCCAATATCTGAAGACGGCTGCCAGTAGTTCCGGGGCCATCAATTTGTGTATAGTAAGTAGAATCAGCATTTACACCATATTGTTCAGGTCCTTTCAAATCCAATATTACGTTTTGGTTTGTTGCAAGGTTTAAGCCGGTGTTCCAGCTAAAATTCTTTTGATTTACTGCATTGATGTTTACGCTAAACTCAATACCACGGTTTCTGATTTTACCAACGTTCAGCCATAAGAATCCACTTGGGTCAATTGATTGTGCAACTGCATAAGGAAACACCATGTTGGTAGTGGTTTTTTCGTACACATCAATTGAACCACTGATTTTTCCTTTGAGGAAACCATAATCCAAACCAATGTTCTTTGTTGCTGTAACCTCCCATTGTAAATCGGGGTTAGAACCTTGTGATGAACGGAACGATGCAGCAAAAACACCATTGTTATAGTATGTACCCGATTTGCTATACAAACGTTGTGCGTTATAAGCACCTAATCCGAAAGCGTTACCGGTTTCGCCATAGCTGGCTCTCAATTTTAAGTCGCTGATGAAAGAAACATTCTTGATGAAATCTTCTTCAGACAAACGCCATGCAACACTTGCTGCAGGGAAATAGCCCCATTCTTTATTTTTACCGAAAACAGAACTGCCGTCTCTGCGTACAGAAGCCTGTACCAAAATCTTTTCGTTGAAATCATAGTTCAAACGGAAGAAGTCGGAAATGAAATTTGTTTCTTCATAAACAGCTCCACCATAATCGACAGCGAAACCATTTACAGTTTGGTAGTTACCTAAACCAAGATTATTGTAACCTGTATAATCGTTTACGAAATTGGTTTGGCTTGTTTGCAATCCTTCGTTGTTGGTATTCTTTTGCCAGCTGTAACCCAATACAGCTTTAAAGTTATGTGCACCAAACTTCTTTGCCCAGGTTAAATACGATTCGAGTGTTTTCGCACTGCTTTGGTAATAACCTCTGTATGCAAGACCGTTGGAGTAAAAGTTACGCAGGCTGCGGCCACCACCGGGATCGCCGTTGGTGTAGAAACTACCGGTGCTGTAGTTACGTGAATAGTAACTGTTGTAATACTCCCCATGCAGCCATGTACCACGCTGGTAAGCAAGGTTTGCATTGTAGGTTAAGTTAAACGGCAGTTTAGCTTCTACAGTAAAGTTGCCTTGTAATGAACCATACTTTGTATCATCAACTGCATTTTTAATAATAGAAACCGGATTGAAGTACTGTGTATTGTTCGGGTTTTCAAAGAATGTACCATCTGCATTATACACCGGCGACATTGGGTTAAACTTCACCGCTTGCTGGAACACCATGTTCTGTAAAGGAACATTTGATGCTTTGCTGTTGCTGCTCATAATGTTTAAACCCAACGTAAGTCTATCGTTCAACGCATGATGTTCTGCACTGATTCTTCCAATCACTCTTTCCAGACTGCTCTGTAACATAATACCATCTTTTTTCAGGTAGTTTAAGCTGGCACTGTAGCTGCTTTTATCTGTACCTGAACTGAAAGAGATATTATGATTGTGTGACAGTGCCGATTCTTTCTGCACAGCCTTCATCCAATTTGTATTGGCTCCTTTATCATCATTAGTAGATGGTGTAAAGTTGTTCTTTTGTGCATAAGCCCTTAACTGAGTAGCATCCATCAAGTCGAGGCTGCTGCTTACACTTTCAAAACCAACATAGCCATTATAGGCAGCTGTTAATCTTCCTTTTTTGCCCTTTTTGGTGGTAACCATAATTACACCGTTAGAAGCTCTGTTACCATAAATTGCAGTTGCAGATGCATCTTTTAAAATGTCCATTGAAGCAATATCATCCGGAGCTACAGCATTAATGTCGGCTCCGGGAATTCCATCAATAACATAAAACGGACCTTGCGGACTGTTTACAGTTGACGCACCACGAAGAATAACTGCAGCAGGACGGTTAGGATCACCGCTTGCTGTAATGTTCAAACCAGGTACTTTACCCTGTAACAACTGACCCACATCGCCAATTGCACCACGGTTCAGATCTTCCGGCTTAATAGATGTAATAGCACTTGAAATTGTTCGTTTTGAAGTACGGCCATAACCTACCACCACAACATCGGTTAATGCAACACTGGAGGTTGAAAGAACAATGTCGTAAGAAGATGCAGAAGTAACTTTTACTTCCTGTGTGGTAAATGATACAGCGCTGATAACAAGTACATCGTTTGCTTTTGCAGCAATGCTGAATGTGCCGCTGGCAGATGTGGTAGTAGAAGTGTTTTTACCTTTTACAGATACAGTAGCTGAGGCAACAGGCTCGCCTTTTTCATCTTTCACAGTGCCCGAAACCTGTGCTTGTTGCCCGCTTGCATTTATTGAAATAAATGCAAGGAATAGAACCATTATGGCCGGCAGTGCTGCATAACGGTTAAGCAATCCTCGTTTGAAAATTTGCATCATAGCAGTTGTTTTAAATGATTGTGATTGAAAGTTTATACCTATGGAGTTTTGAGAAACAAAGCCTAATTGTTGATTTAAAACTTTAATGTTTTGGGCAGATATTTCGCCACCAGCTCTTCATAGTACGGTCTTAATTTTTTCCAATCCGGTGGTTCCGGGCTTTTTGAATAAAGATCATACGGGTTAAACAGCTGCACCCATTTCAGCATGGAGCGATCATGATCATCGAGCAAATGATCATACCCACCTTCTCTGTGCCATGCATAAAAGGAATGATAACGCAACATGTACAATCCTTCTTCAGGAATATAATCTTTCAGCATCTGGTACACATATTCATCATGTCCCCAGCTCATATCTACATTTCGCAAGCCGCAATTTGGTTCGTACACACCGTGCTTCGATTGATAAGCAGGATTATTATAATCGGGGTTATCAGAAAAGAATTCAGCGTACACAACCTTATCGGAATAAGCACAGCCCACCGGGAATGTATCGCCCACCACAGCCCATTGCGGTTCACCAAACAGGCAAAGCACTTTACCCATATCGTGCATTAAGCCCACCAGCACCATCCAGTCGGGATGACCATCACGGCGGATAGCTTCAGATGTTTGCAA
Organism: Chitinophagaceae bacterium; assembly: GCA_009996555.1. GTDB lineage: Bacteria > Bacteroidota > Bacteroidia > Chitinophagales > Chitinophagaceae > Lacibacter. The sequence goes on from JAACZX010000012.1 coordinate 5,261, forward strand.
CAGGTGTTGCAGTTGATCAAGATCAGTATCAGGATCAGAATCATCTACCAATTGGTTCAGGAAATCAAATGCTTCCCAAACAGGCATTTCCTTTTTGTTGAATTGCAAAAACTCATTGCGTTTCTGCTGCACAAATTCATACGTTTGGTATTTGTGGTTGAGCCGGTAAAATTCTTTCACAGTATCCCTTGCAGGCTCTTCGTAATTCCTGTACTCGCCGGTTGCTTTTGCAGTGGCAATGGCCTCCGGATCGGGATAGCGGCGGAGAAGATCGTCTTCCCACTCATCAAGGTTATTAAGCGGCACAGCCTCAAAGTTGTTTTTACTCATAAAGCTTATTTGATTGATTGTTGATATATGTTTTGTAAATAGCGGAATGCTGAAGAAGCGTTCGTTTCAATTGCCGGAACAGTGGCAAAGCAGCAGACAGTAAGAAGCCAGAGAAGCTTTCTTGTTTCATATGCAGGCAAACCGTTAGTGATTGTTAAGTTAAAATGACAATAATTTTCCCGATTTTAACCGGTTTCGGCTGTAGTTTATTTACGAAACCGTTTTCGGTAACTGATATATTATTACATTGTGCAGCAAGAACCCTAAACAATTTGTGCGCTCCTTTTATGAGCAGGATCACCATCAAAACATTAGCGAAACAGCTTGGACTTTCCATTGCAACTGTTTCAAAAGCATTAAAGGATAGTCATGAGATAAGTGCCGATACAAAAAGCAAAGTACTGGCACTTGCCGATGAATTGAATTTTGTTCCCAACCCATACGCCAGTAGTTTACGGAAACAAAAAAGCAAAACCATTGCGGTTATATTACCGGAAGTAGCCGATAACTTTTTTTCGCTTGCCATTAATGGCATACAGGCGGTGGCTGCCACAAAAAATTATCATGTGCTTATTTATCTTTCGCATGAGAGCTATGAAATTGAACGGCAAACGGTCAACCATTGCTGCAGCGGAAGAGTGGATGGTGTGCTGATCTCCGTATCAAACGAAACGAAAGATGCAGCACATATTCAAAAGCTGAAAGAAGAAAATATTCCGTTTGTGTTCTTTGACCGTGACTTCGAAAATTTCAAAGCACCGAAAGTAGTTACCAACGATTATGAATGCGGTTACCAGGCAGGTAAACACCTGGTTGAAAAAGGGTGCCAGCACCCTGTGTTCTTATCTACGTCAGAAGCATTGTCTATTTGCAGTAAACGTTCTGCAGGATTTAAAGCAGCACTTGCAGATGCCGGTTTAAAACAAAAACAAACGGAGTGTGTAATAGATTGCAATACCAGCCGGGAAATAATTTTTGAGCAGGTAAAAAAATTGCTGGAGGAGAATAAAAAAATCGACGGCATTGTTGCATCTGTTGAAAAACTGGCAATGCAGATCTATCTTGTTTGTCTTGAAAAGAAAATTCATATACCAGAAGATCTGAAAGTGCTGGCATTTTCTACCCTTGAAACAGCTCCCATACTGAATCCATCGCTTACAACTATTACGCAACCGGCATTTGACATTGGTTTTAATGCAACAGAAGTACTGTTCGCCCTAATTGAAAAGAAGAAACATTACATTGGTGCTGAAGCAACCGTGGTATTACCATCCTCACTCATTGAAAGAAACTCAACAAAGTAATATAAACTGTGCTTACTGGTTGGAGTTTCCGCCAACCATTGCTGCAAAACATTTCTGCTGCTGGCAACACGGGCCGGTAAGAAAAAGAAATTAGCCACAGATGAACACAAAGTGACGCAGATGAAAAACACTCGTCGGTACGGCCTTAGCCGTCAGACGTTGCAGAACTCAGATAATACAGATACAAATCAGCTGCTTTTTTTCAGGTTGGTTGCACAAGACTCATCTGCGATAGAAACTCAACTTTTGTTCCTCGATTACGACGAGTCGGCGTTAGCAGCAGTTACTTATTTCTCGATATTTTCAAATATTTAGCTTTATCTAAGCTGTCAATAGAAATAAAATAGGTATTGCGAATCAACATGACGTCTGGCCAATTTGAACTTGGTTTGTCAAAATATTTTAGATTAATGATGTCTCGATCAATTTGATAATTGCCATTAACCCCACCAGCACCCATTTCAATGTAGAAAGTTCCATCATCATATAAAATAAATGATTGACTTCCCACAACAAGATCATTGAATCCCGAGTACACAATTTTTCGATTGCTACAGGAACCTATTGTCACTATTAATAAAATGTATAGGAATTTCAAATCTTAGGTACTTTACAATTTTTCTTAGTGGTTGGAGTCTCCTCCAACCACTCCTGTAAAAACATTTCGGTTGGTGGGGACACCGACCGATAAGAAAACGACATATTGTGCGTTGGATTGTCAAAGTACTGATGTGCCTTTCTTTGTTTCTTCCTTTGCTTTATTATCTGCTTCTTTGTTTACTAAATCTTCAATCACTGGTTTAAAAACAGCCAAGTTGAGAGTGTATTGTGTCCCACCGCATGATATTCGTGCTTCAACAGTTTTGTCGCCAATTTCCCAAATAGCACACCGTCTAAAATAACCTTTATCAATTGATGTCCAACTTGGAAAGCCATTGTCAGTCTTGGGTTGTCCATACTTGGATTTAAGGAGTTCCATTAAAGCGTTGTATTGGTCAGGCATTACAATATCATATTCATCGTAGTCAACCAAACAACCCCGAAGTTCAATACTGTATAAGCTGTCTTTATAAAACCAACCGTCAACACTGTTAAATCCATAGCCGCCAATTTTATTGTCAATGATGGTTGCGTTTTTGTAAAATTCATATTTCGGCAGCTTGCATTTTTTTATAAACGCTTCTTTGTCTTTGTTGAATTGTTTTTCGGAGATATAGAAGCGTATGTCGCCAATAGCTTTATCCTGCTCGGCTTTTGTCAAACTGTCTTTTTGAAGTCTTTCCTGCTCTTCTTGCTTTGCTGCTGCTAATGTCGCACTGTCTTGGGTGTTTGCCACGTCTTGCGAGTGCTGAACATTTTGACCGCAACTAAGCAATGTCAAAATAATTATGAGAAAGGTCGAGTTAGTTTTTGTCATTTGGAGAAGGTTCGGTTTTATTACGCACAACGCTTGTATTTACGCTATTATACGCAACATCTCCCAATTAACAAAGTCTGTATATCAATTATATAGCATTAGCTTTTTTGTATTGTTGTTGGCACAATCCACCCAAACCAATTACCGTGTACAAACGCTTCATAAACGCTTGCACACGGTAATAACTGTGCAGGCAAAGCGCTTCGTTTGTACATCCATAACTTTTTTCCGGAGGCAGTGAAACAGAAATCCCGGGGTCCACGATGTGAGACCCCGGGCAGACATGATCTTGTCAATAAGAACACTGTCGCCTTTTAATGAATATAAAGTGTCGCCGTTGCCATTCACAATTGAAGAAGTTTTTGTCGCTGTGTCTTTATTGATAGTTATTATATCAGCAGGATCCGTTTTGTATTCAGTTACATCCTCACTTCTGATGTCAATGACAAGATAAAGAACGACAGTCACTATTATAACAATGTGAACACCAAACACACCAAAGTTTACTTTCGATTTAAGTCCGGTCAATGTTAGTACAAAATAGTAAAGTGTCCAACCTGCACCTCCAAGTAAAAATAGAAGTGCTACTATGTGATGTAATCCTGGTGCATGTTTATAGTCCCAACCAAATATGATGTATGTCACCCAAGCAGCTACGAAGCCTATTGCATAATATGCCAGTCCTTTAAAAATTCCTTTTGTAAAATTATTCTTCAAATCTGAGATAGTCTGTTTAAATCACCGCTAACGAGCAGGGCTTTATGCAGGTTGGGAATTAGTATTCCGTCTGCCGATAACCGCTGCCGATTGAAAATATATTGTTGAAGTTATGTACAAAAGCTGATCGTAATTCCACTTTCTTAGTGGTTGGAGTCTCCTCCAACCACTCCTGTAAAAACATTTCGGTTGGTGGGGACACCGACCGATAAGAAAAAATGAAAAATGAAGAAGGGGAAGCAGACGACAGACGACGGACGACAGACGACCACTGCACTACAGATTGGCACTCACCATTCACCACTCACTGCTCACCATTCACAACTCACCTCTCACCACTCACTTCCCCGCTATGCCCAACGATTTTAAAAATGCAGTAATGGCCTTATTTACTTCGGAGTTTTTTTCTTTATCAAACTTTCCATGTTCGCCACCGGGCACTGTCATGAATTCTGTTTTTACACCTGCCTGTTTCAGTTTGTTGTACAGGTCAACCGATTGCTGGTAAGGAACAACAGGATCAGCATCGCCATGTACAATAAATACCGGCGGACTGTTTTTGTTTACATAAGTAATCGGTGATACTGATGCTGCAAATTCTTTGTCGTTTGCTTTGCTGCCCAGCCAGCGTTTTGCTGAGCTGCTGGTAATACGTGGACCATAGCCCCAATCCCACACATCAGTAATACCATACTTATCAATAATGGCAGCTACTTTTATATTTTCTACGCCGGGACAATTGCCATCAAACCGATGATCGTTTGCAAGCAGTCCGGCCATGAGTGCAAGATGTCCTCCTGCGCTACCGCCCATTATCACAATCCTGTTTACATCAATGTTCAACTCTTTTGCATGTTTGATAAGATAGATCAATGCACAGCGTGCATCTTCCACCGCAGCAGGAGCAGTTGTATGTCCTGTTAAACGGTAAGAAATATTGGCAACAGCAAAACCCATTTTAAAAAACGTATTGAAACCGGTTTGCGATTCACGCACGCCTTTGTTCCAGCCGCCGCCATGAATATTAATGACTACAGGCGTGCTTCCTTTGTCGTTGGGTGGAAGATAAATATCCATCTTCCCCTCCCAGTTTGGAGCAGTAGTATACAACACATTCATTTTTGAAGTAAACCCTGCGGGTAACTCAACCGGTTTATAGGTTACGGTATCGGCATTCTGTGCACACAAAAAAGCAGGCAACAGAAGAATAAGAAAAAGATTGATTGTTTTCATACTGATGTATAGCTGTTTAAAAATTAATAACTCGGGTTTTGCGGAATCACCAACTGTGTGTTGGTATCAATTTCACGCTGTGGTATTGGTAACAGCAAACGTGCTGTGGTAATATTTCCATGCAACTCTGCAATGGTTGGCGTTGGCGGAATATAGCGACTGTAATGCGCATCATACTCATCTACATAATGATCTTTGATGCGTTGCACTGCATTGATCGTTGTAAGTGTTGTACCGAAACGTACAAGATCGAACCAGCGCTGGTTCTCAAATGCAAATTCAATTCTTCTTTCCTGCGATAATGCTTCTTCAAACTGCGCCACACTGGTAACATTCTGCATGGTATAATTGGGCAAGCCTGCACGTGGCCGCACACTGTTGATAAGGTCAAGACTTGCCTGCGAATATCCCTGTGCTTCTGCAAGCATCATTAAAATATCAGGATAACGAAGCACCGGCCAATCGCTTTCGCCATCATCAGCCAACACCACAGGGAACAAATATTTTTTTACATATAAGCGTTCTGCAGTACTTGTACCAAAACGGGCAATCAATGTTGGTTTACGCAAATCACCATTCGTTAACGTATCCAATTCAGCAGTTGGAAAATTTAATCCATCTCCATCACCATTAATAACAGTTGAGCCTGTACCCAACGGACCAAAATTATTTCCGAACGGAGAACCTAATCCAAAACCACCTGCTTTAAACCGTACGGCAAACAGTATTTCTGAATTCATTTCATTAGTAATGGAAAACACATTGGCATAACTTGACTGTAATGAATAACCACTGTTTGCAATTACATCCTGCAATAACGGAACAGCATCGCCTTTGCGGTTAAGTGTGAGATAAACTTTTGCCAGCAACCCTTTCGCCGCCCAGCTTGTTGCACGGCCAAGATCAGCAGCAGGCAGCTGGTTAAACTTAAGTGTGTTCATGTACGATGCTGCTGTTGTAAGATCTGCAACAATCAGTTTGTATATATCGTCCGCTGAAGAACGGTTCATTGCTTTTGATTCATCAGGTGTAATTGGTTTGTGCACGAGGAAGACTCCGCCAAACAAACGCACCATATTAAAATAATGATAAGCACGAATGAACATTGCTTCACCTGCAAGCTGTTTACGGTCTGCATCAGTAACAGGAATAGTGATATTCTGTAAACTCATGGTACCCGCAGCAGGATCGTACACAACCCCTAACTTCTGCAATACAATATTGCAGCTGCGGATATTGTAGTAAGTAGCCTGCCAGTAATTATAAATAGCCTGGTGTGCTGTGTTTGGTGTAAAAATATCAAGATCACTAAAATCACGATTGTTAACGGCTGTACTGCCGGGCGAGCCCATTTTTGAATTATCGCTCCGCAATTCAGTAAACTGCCATTCTGTAAAAAGCGGCTGCTGCATACCGTTATAGCAGCCGGTTAACGCTGCTTTTACTTCAGCATAACTTGTATAATAAGTACCTGTATTGAGATTAGACTGCGGATAAAGATCAATCATTTTTTTGCAGGCTGTAAATCCAAAACCAACACAGATGAGGAGAATTGTTTTTATATGTTTCATATCGCTGCTCTTAAATTGTTAGAAATTAATATCAATACCAACCAGGAGTGTTTTCGGCATAGGAAACGAACCACGCTGATAACCGTCAACCAATGGTGTATTGTACGCACCTGAGGTAAAACGTGCTTCGGTATTAATGCCCCTGTAACTGTTGGCTGCACGGAAAAACAAATTCTGACCGGAGAAATACAAACGCATAGAGCTGAGACGAATCAACGAAGCAAACTTTGCCGGTAATGTGTAACCAATGATCACCTCACGCAATGCCATGTACGATGCATCTTCCACTACATAATCAGTCAACATCCAGTTAAATCCATTGGTTGAGTATGGCGTTTTACCATCTCCAGGATTAGCAGGACTTAACCAGCGGTTTGTTGTATAATTTTTATTGTAGCGTTTTGTTTCGTTGTAGTTTGGATCGCCATTGATCAATTGTCCGCCCTGCACACCTTGCAGCATAAACGTGAGGTCAAACGCTTTGTAGGTGAATGTATTTGTTAAACCCCATGTGAAATCAGGAAAAGGAGAACCGATCACCACACGATCATCTGCATTAATAACATTATCACCATTGGTATCAACCAGTTTTAACCCGCCGGGTACAAAGAGATTGCTCAACCCACTTGTTAATCCTGCTGCCCTTGCTTCATCAATCTGCGACTGCGACAACCATACTCCATCTGTTTTGTACCCGAAGTACTGAATGAGCGGAAGCCCCGGCCTGTTCATATACACTTCTGTACGTTCACCCTGGTTCAGAAGAAATGCTTCTTCACCTAATTCCAGCACTTTGTTTCTTACATGTGAAAGGTTCGCAGATGTAGTCCATCTGAAATCTTTTTTCCGGATGTTGTTTGTAGTTAAATCAAACTCGATACCACGGTTGAGGAGACGGCCAATATTGTTCCATGTTTGCGGAGCACCGGTAAAGCCCATTGCTGATTGGCGCAACAACAATTGATCTGTTTGTGATTGGTATGCATCAACAGAAAGACTGATAATATTTCTGAACAAACCAATATCAATACCTGTATTATACTGGAATGTACGCTCCCACTGTATATTCTGGTTCGCAGCAATTCTTCGTGAAGGAGCTAACCCCTGGTTAATTGTTCCAACATTTGCTCCTAAGGGATAGTTGGAAATATACAGCAGATCAACAAACGCAAATTCTGGTATACGATTATTACCTGTAACACCATAGCTTGCCCGAAGCTTTAAGTTACTAAGCCAGTCAACATTATTAAGAAATTTTTCTTTTGATGCCACCCATCCAAGTGATACAGATGGGAAATAACCCCATTTATTTCCGGGTGCAAAATAAGAGCTGCCATCTGCACGGAAACCAGCTGAAAACAAATACTTGCTTTTATAATCGTATGTAACACGACTGAGATAAGATAACAAACCAGTCTGGCTCAGTAAAGTATACGTTCCCTGCTGGTTATCATTTGCATCAACATAAGGAGCTTCAATCTGCAATGCATTATTCAATGTAGTTACGTTATCGCTGGGGAAATCAAGCCCAACAGCCTGTTCATCTTTTCTTGTTGATTTCTGTGCTGAAAAAACAGCAATTACATTGAACGAATGATCTTTCAGCTTTTTGGTATAAGTAAGCATATTCTCCGACAACACATCAACCAGCAGGCGGGTGTTATACTGTCCCCTGTTAACATCACCATCACGGTTTGAATTACGCTTTGCAAAATCAACCGAGCTGGAGTAGTTTACATATACACTGGCCAACGTTTTAAAATCGAGACCGGGAAGAATATTTACAGTAAGATCACCCGAGCTTTGAACACGATAATCACCTGAAGTAATTGTGCGGGTTTCCATTACCGACTTAGGTGTGTTGTTTGCTGTATTAAAAGGACTGGTGAGTGATGTTGTATTCCACATACTTCCATCAGGCATTAAACCAGTGTACAAACGTCCATTGAAATGACGGGCCTGCGCAAAATCGCCGGGCTTAATACCTGCCCACAACGGATCCTGGTTTACAAACGCTGCTGTTTTTGCATTGTGATAAACGGGAAGGAACGACTGGAAACGGGCAAAATCAATATAACCTACAGATGGACGTTCACGTTTTATAAAAGATGGATTCAGGTTAACAGTGAGCTTTGCCCGCTTGCCCAATTGCGCATCTACTTTTGTTCGTAAACTGAAACGATCATACTCGCTGTGATACATTAAACCCTGGTCTTTCTGATAAGCACCTGAAATAAAATATTTACTATTTCTTGTTCCTCCTGACACACTCAACTGAATATTCTGTACGGTAGCATTACGGAGAGCCTCGCTTTGCCAGTCTGTACCCTGCCCTTCCATGATCACACTTTCAACAATGTATGCTGCACGTTCGTTATTGGCAATAATAGCAGTACCCGTTGGCACCGGTATTGACGGGTCTTTTGCTTTTAATGATGCTTCGTAAAAAAGAAGGTTGGTGTATTCGGTTGTGGTCATCATGGGATAACGCTGATACGCTGTTTTCGATCCACTGGATACTTTGAATGAATACTTCGGCTTATCTGCCTTTCCGCTTTTTGTAGTAACAATAATTACCCCATTGGCACCTCTTGATCCATAGATGGCAGCGGATGCAGCATCTTTCAACACTTCTACCGATTCCACATCGGCCATGTTCACAAATGAAAGACCATCAGGAACAGGATGCCCGTCTACTACCACCAAAGGACTTGCAGCAGCACCAACAGAACTTACACCACGCACCCTGATCTTTGGATCAGAACCTGCTTCTGACGAAATATTCTGTATCTGCACACCCGCAATCTTTCCCTGCAATGCCTGGTCTAATCTTGATACAGGTGTTTCATCCAGTTTTTCATTTCTGAATTTGGAAACAGAACCTGTGAGATGCGATTTCTTTTGTGTACCATAACCGATCACCACCACTTCATCACCCGATGTAATTGCTGCAGCAAGTGTTACATCAATTTTTGTTTTATCACCAATGATGATGGTTTGCGGTAAATACCCCACATACGAAAAGATCAATGTGGTTGCTTTTGCATCAACAGTAATAGAGTATGTACCATCTTCTTTTGTAGTAACACCACCCTTCTGTTTATCCACCAGTACATTTACTCCCATCAACGGCTCATTATTATCTG
>JAACZX010000120.1 GCA_009996555.1 Chitinophagaceae bacterium
ATGAAATTTGCTGCGTGGAAACTCAAGTTTAAGATCAAAGAAGTGCCCATTACATTTGTTGACCGTAAACTGGGTGTAAGCAAAATGAACAAAGGCATTGTAAAAGAAGGAATTCTTGGTGTATTAAAACTACGCTGGCAAAGCCTGTTTAAAGATTACCATGCCCGCATGAAAAATAAAAGCGAAGGTTCTTCCAAATTTGCATCAGACGAGATCATTGCGCAAAGCAATTCCTGATCTTAATTGTTGTAATTCATATTTAATTCCAGCCAGGTTGTTTTCTTTGTTTGCTGTATCAGCAAATAACTGATTGCCAGCAATACTGCACCGGCAACAAGTAAGATGTAATTGTAATTGAATAAAAAGTAATGCAACGCACCTGCCGATCCTGCAATAAAAAGAAAAAGAATAGTGCGTAAGAAATTGCCGCCGCTGTTTGCTCCAACCGGTGGAGAGGAGAAAGGCAGCTTGCGTACCATGATCTTACTGAGTACAACACAAATAAATAACTGTGCACACATGCCCATAAACAGGTTGGGCAAAATTGCCACTCCCCATAACGATACTGAAATAAATGAAATAAGTATCGCCAGCGGCAGGAAGAACATGGTGAGTGCAGCGGTAATACTTCCGTTTAAAATTTTTCCCGGAGCTTGTAACGGTGCTAAATGCCAGATCCATGATGCTTTCCATTTTTCAGAAATCACAATATGCTGTAATGCTGTTATGAGCAGCAGCGTAGAAAAGTAAATGATGCCGATGAACAAAGGCCGCATACGTTCCGGGTCAGTAAACGAATCAAAATTGCGGTTACTTCCCCTGAAAAAGAAAATGAAAAAGTAAACAAACAAATAACCGATGGAAGGATATACCTTAATCTTAAAATCACGGTTGCGGCTCATCATCTTCCATGTAAATAAAAAGCCGGCACGTTCAGCGCCTTTTGCTGTAAGAACAGATGCAAGTTTTTCAGCAAAGCTTTTCTTTTCAACTTTTGTTTTAATTGGCTGTTTTGTCAGCTGTTCTGAACTGCCTGCATTGATCTGGGCAAGTTTTTGCGTAAATGTTGGTGCAAATATTTTTACCACGGCCCATATTGCAATTGCAGGAACAAAAAAAGCAGCAGCAATATAAGCAACTGTTGATGCGGTAAAGGTGAGTGTGTACAAAGATTCCCACGCTTCTCCAAACCAGTAAGAAGGCAATAACCAGATGAAGCTGTAGGACGATACATCGATGTTTTGCATAGCTGACCGTTCGATCATACGTGGCACCACCTGGTAGCTGGCAAAAATGAGCACTGCAAAAAATATCTGGAAATATGTGATGATGCTTTGAAACTTTGCGGGTGTTGTGATCTTGAGTATAAGCAGGTACACCGCATTAATAACAAAGATGGTAAGCAGGGTTGCAAGAATAAACAATGGAACCATAAGCAATGCGCCGCCAATTCCTTTCTGAACAAATACAGTGATAATTCCCGGAATACTCATGGGTAGTACCACTTTACTTAAATGAACCACAATGTGCAGGAGCCTGCTTACAACAATGGTTTTATCATTTACAGGTTTGGGCAATAAAATATAATTATCTCTTACATCAATCAATACCGTTGTAAAATCAGAGATTAATATACCGGCCAGCATAAAAATGTAAAACGAAAAATAAAACGTAAGACTGGTAGCATAACTATTACCAAACATAAATGCCAATAAGAAGAACAGGCCGGTGAGCAAGGCAATAAACATGGTGCCTAATGTTGCATTCGATACCGCTTTTTCATTTTTGTTTTGCTGTACCTGCCGGATGCTGTTTGGCCGGCGGTCATCCATAATGAGCTTGCTTGTAAGAATGGCTTTCAGATGCGGCATGTGTACGCCCATCTTTGTGTAAAGCGGGGCAGGCAACAAGACGGCTTTTAAAAGCAGTTGTGATATTTTGTTCATGGTTAGTCTAATGCGTTCAGTAATTGATCAGATGCAGCGTTCAGTGCTTCATTGCTTGTGAGCGAAGCAAATATTTTTTCAAGGCTTTGGTTGCCTTGCTGCTGTTTCAGTTCTTCAAACGTACCGTCGGCCACTACCACACCTTCGTTGATGAGGATGATGCGGCTGCTTACTTTTTCCACCACATCCATCATGTGGCTGCTGTAGAAAATAGTTTTGCCTTCCTGTGCAAGTTTGCTGATGAGTTCTTTTACAATAATAACGCTGTTGGCATCAAGCCCGCTCAAAGGTTCATCAAGAATAATAATATCGGGGTTATGTAACAGACCCGATGTAATGAGTACTTTTTGCCGCATGCCTTTGCTGAAAGTATCCATCCGCTGATGAAGATTTTCACCAAGGCCAAATGCAGTAAGCATCTTTACAGCACGGTCTGCTGCTGTTGCTTCGGGCAGGTTATACAATTCGCCCATGAGCGATAAGAATTCCATCGGCGTTAATACTTCATACAGCTCAGCCAGCTCCGGTACATAGCCAATCATTCCTTTTACCGTGAGCGGATCGTTCTTGATGTTAGTGCCTTTTATGAACACATCGCCTTCAAAATCGCTGATGAGACCACAAAGGATCTTTACCGTAGTGCTTTTGCCTGCACCGTTCGGTCCAATATAACCGATCACCTCACCGGGTTTAACCGTAAGGTCAATGCCTTTCAGTACTTGTTTGTTACCGTAATTTTTGTAAATGTTTTTCAGTGTAATGATTGGTTCCATGTATTTCAGTTGAGCTGTACAAATCTATTTGTGAAATGAATACCATCTGCATTTCTTTTTTGATTTTCTTTGGTGCTTATGCGTAAGGCTTTTTTGCAATTACATGCTGCTGTATTTCTTGCCGGGTTTACCGGTGTGTTGGGGCGTTTAATTGAACTGAACGAAGGCTGGCTGGTATGGTACCGGATGTTGTTGTCGGCCATTCTTCTTTTTATTCTGATGCTGTTGCGAAAACAGATACTCCGTATTGAAAAGAAATATTTGCTGCAGTGTATAGCTGTTGGAGCACTGATTGCCCTGCATTGGGTATTTTTTTACGGCAGTGTAAAATATGCCAACGTATCCATTGCGTTGGTTTGCTTTGCTGCAACGGGTTCGTTCACGGCTTTTCTTGAACCGTTGATTATCCGGCGAAAAATTGATCTGGTAGAAGTATTGCTTGGCTTGCTGGTATTGCTCGGTATTTATCTCATTTTTCATTTTGATGTGCATTATAAAACGGGGATCCTGTTAGGTGTTGCTGCCGCATTTCTTTCTGCGCTGTTTCCCATTTACAATAAGCGGTTGATACAGCATGTACCAGTTTCGGCGTTAACCTTATATGAGCTGAGCGGCGGTTGGTTGCTGTTGAGTTTAGTACTTCCGTTTTATCTGCAAATATCCCCTGCAACAAAACATTTTCCATCGTTAAATGATTGGTTCTGGCTACTGATACTGGCTTTGTTTTGTACGGTGCTGGCTGTGCAGTTATCCGTTAGTGCTTTGAAGAAGATATCGCCGTTCACTGCTAATCTCACTTACAATCTCGAACCTGTTTATGGTATTGCACTTGCGTTCCTTATTTACCACGAAGAAAAAGAATTGGGCGATGGGTTTGTGTGGGGTATCCTGCTTATTGTGGCAAGTGTGGTTATTCAGACTTTGAGGGTGTGGAGGGAGAGGAGAGTTTTAAAATAGAGTTATGAGTTAAAGGTTATGGGTTACGAAGGAGTACTCTGCGTTTTACGCTGCATCTTCTTTCTCTGCGCCAAAAAAAAGTGCAAAGCCGGATTTTATACTTCCAACTTCGCACCTCGTACCTCGTACCTCGTACTTTCAAATTAGAATTCTAATATAAATCCTATCGTTGGTGTTACACTCGGATCGTTGTTTTGCAGAATGACAGGAATGGCATTGCTGCCATCGGCTGCAATAGGTCGGCCGTTTGTTGTTGCAAAACCACTGTTATCAGCTGTACGTTTGAACGTGTATTGCGGAAATGCAGGACTCTTTGCTACATACCAATTCGTCACATCTAAAAACACATCGAGTGTTAAGCGTTTAAAATTCCATTTCTTATCAATACGCACATCACTTGCATGAAACGCAGTAAGACGATTTTGATTTAAGCGATTGTAATCAAGCACACCTTCACCAATACTCAAATAATTTAAACGACTTGCTCCTTCGTTAAACGGTGTAAATGGAGCACCGCCCTGGTAACGGAATTTCAACCCAAGCTCCCAGTTGCGTGGAAATTTGTAACCCCATGTTACACTCAACAGGTGACGGTTGTCCCATGCACTCGCCACATACTTGTTATCGCTGCCGGTAAACTGGCTTACAAATAAGGTATAACTGAACACGCCGTAAAAACGATTGGTGAGTTTTTGTTGTGCAAAAAACTCAACCCCATAAGTACGTCCTTTACCTGTATTCACAACATCTTCATTACCGAGTATGTTGAAGTCGCCGCCTTTGTTGGCAAGGTTAATACCATCACGCACACTCACCGGCATATTTCCGTAGGCTTTGTAGAATGCTTCAACTGTAAAACGTGTGGTGTTCTTGGGTAAAAATTCCAAACCAATTACATAATGATCGCTGTGCTGATAACCGGCATCACGGTTTAAGTAATTGTTGTTATTGTCTTTGAAACCAAGAATGGTGTAAGGCGACAGTTTGTAATAACGCCCAACACTTGCATTCAGATTCCATTTATCGCCTAACACATAACTCAAGCCTACACGTGGACTGAATGTCTGGAACAGGTTCATGCCTTCATCAGTAAATGTATTACCATCCATACGTACGCCGAAGTTTACACCCAGGCGATCAGCAAAGAAACGTTTGCCCACCTGTGCAAATGCACCCAGCTTTACAAAGTTGTTTGAGGTGTTGAAGTTGGCTTTAATCTCCGGCTGTACCAGGTTGCCCAATGTATCTCTGATGGCTGCACGCACCCGTGCAAAGCCTTCGTTGCTGAACTGCGGATTTTGTACCACAGCACCATAACTGATCTTCCAGCCATTCTTTGTCTGGTTTACATCGAAACGCAACTTGTTTTCAGTTTCGTTTGATGTTACATCCAGTGATTGTTCTGCAGCAACAGGATTAAGATTGTCTTCAAACCGTGTAATGTTATTGTTGAAAGCATTGCGGCTGAGTGCAAGGTTCCAGTAACCATTTTTAATTGTGCGGCGCAACGTAGCACCAACAGTATAATTCCATTGGTTGATGTTGGGGTTGCTGTTGAGGATATATAATTTTTCGGGTGTTGCTTCTGATGGCGCAGAAAAACTAAACTCATCAATTGCACCAATACCCAACAGTGTTAAGGTTGTTTTTTTATTGAACTGGTGTGTAACCTTGTACTGAAAATCCCAGTAGTTGGGCCGGATCGGTAAGTCCAGCGCCTGGAATAAAAACTGCAGATAGCTTCTTCTTGCACTGGCAAGAAAAGTCGTCTTTTTATTATTGCTTAACGGTCCTTCAAGCGTAGCTGCCAGTTCGGTGGCGCTTAAACGCACATTCCCCTGTACACGGTTGCTGTTACCACGTTTCTGTTTAAATTCAAACACACTGCTCAACGCATTATCATAACGGGCATCAAAAGCAGAAGAACTCAACTTTACATCTTCAATAAAACTTACGTTGAGAATACCTGTTGGTCCACCACCTGCTCCTTGCGTAGAAAAGTGATTGATGACAGGTATTTCAATGCCATCTAAATAAAATACATTTTCGCCGGGACCACCACCACGGATGATGATATCGTTACGGAAACCGCCTACACTTCCGGCCGTACCGCCCACGCCGGGCAGTGTATTAATTACACGGCTGATATCGAAGTTGCCGCCGGGATTGGCTTTAATTTCTTCTGTTGTTAAGCGTTGCACACTCAACGGTGTTTCCAGTGTAGCCACCTTAGCAGTGCGCCTGCCCGTAACCGTTATTTCGCCAATGGTTTTGATGTCTTCCTCCATTTCCACCTGTACATTTATTTCGTTACCGGTGGTTAATACAACATTGTAAAGCGTAAAGGGTTTATAGCCCACTTTTGAAAAAACGATATTGTACGATTTCGGGTCGATATTGCTGATACGGAAACGCCCCGACGAATCGGTAACTGTGCCGGCTTCTGTTTTTTCAACAATTACAGACACGCCATCTACCGGCAATTGTGTTATTTTGTTTATAACTGTACCGGTAATAATCGCCTTGTTTTGCGCTGTCAGCGAAAAAGAGGCAAAAATAAAAACGAGCGAAAGGATGATCTTATTCATAATTTTTTAGTTCCACTTGTGTAAAACATAAAATGGCGCAAATTGTTTAAATTATCTTGTAGAAATAAATATTTAATTAAACTGTTCAATGAGAAAAATTCTATTTGTAATGCTGTCGGCTTTTCCGCTGGCATTACTCGCCCAAAAAAAGCCGCTCGACCATTCGGTGTACGACCGGTGGCAGAGTGTGCAAAGTTCGCAAATAAGTAACGATGGGAAGTGGGTAATTTACCAGGTAAGCCCGCAGGAAGGTGACGGAGAATTAGTGATTCAATCGAGCGATGGTGCTTATAAAAAAACGATTGCCCGTGGTTACAGCTCGGTTATTACCAACGACAGCCGTTATGTAGTGTTCAAGATCCGCCCGTTCTTTAAAGAAACACGTGATGCCCGTATTAAAAAGAAACGCCCCGATGAAATGCCGAAAGACAGTATGGCTATTATTGAATTAGGCAAAGAAGAGATTTGGAAAACAGCCCGTGTAAAAACATTCAAGACTCCGGAAAAAGGAAATGGCTGGATGGCATATCTTTTAGATAAACCATTACCCGAAGCTCCAAAGCCTGCACCAAAACCCGATTCATTAACGCAGATCAACAAGATGGTAACAATGGCTGATTCATTGATCCGTATTGCTGATAGTTTAAAGAATAAAGCTGCAGAAGCAAAAACAAAAGGTCTTTCCTCATTACAACCTCCAAAACGTGAAGCAAGACCGGGCAATCGTCCTGCTGGCGATCCTGTAGAAGAAGGAACAGAGCTTGTGCTGCGTAATATGCAAACAGGTGAGGAACGCAAGTTCAAGCTGGTGAGTGAATATTATTTC
>JAACZX010000515.1 GCA_009996555.1 Chitinophagaceae bacterium
TATTAACTGCACTGTCGGCAGGCTTATTTTCTTTTCGCTTTTCCAATGCTTCATGATCGTAACAAAGACTCCTGCGCTCTTTCGGACTTTCAGTTGAGCAATCATAAAAGATATAGTCACCTGTTTTTTTATCAAAACCAACAACATCAGGCTCGCCACCTGTTTCTTCCATTGCATGCAGCGTCCATAGTTTTGCTGGTTTTGTTTCCAGCTTTGCCTGCACATCGGCCCAGTCAATTCCTTTATGACGTTTAATGTTCTTCTCAAAACGTGTTTTCAATGTTGTAAGAAGTGCATCCTTTTGTGCAGAGGATAGTTTCTTTTTGATAGTGCTTAGTTTGCTCATAGCAATCTTATTTCGAAATGATCAATCATCCAACCCTTTTCCGCTCATAATTTGCGGGATGTACTTTTCTATTCTTGCTTCACGTGTTTTTGCCTGCTTGGCCGAAGAGAAATAAAGCAGGTAAGCCCGTTGCCTGCCGGGAGTTAATGCTTCAAATGCTTTCTTTAATGTCTTACTCTTTGTTAATCGCATTTCAAACTCTTCCGGCATCCTGAATTCGGTGGTCTTTTTTAAAGGCACTTTCAATCCGGCTTTTTCAACTTCAATCGCCTCATAAATATACGCTTTCAGCACCTTCTTCAGTTTCACTACTTCTTTTATATTGGTAAAACGCATTTGTCTTGCAGCCTGTACATTTTCTGTTTGCTGTACCAGAACCGCATGTTCATCGTTCAGCAATGCACCTTTAAAAAACAAAACGGCACAGTACTCTTTAAACACATGAAGCAGTACCACATTCCTGTTCTGGTATTGATAACAGGGGCAGCCCCATTTTAATTCTTCTGTTAAACCACAGTCGAGAACAATGCTTCGTAGCTGTTCCAGTTCTTTCTGCCATGTTTCGTTTTTACTGAAGTACCAATCAACTTTTGGATTCATACTTTTTATTTAGTGATGAACTGTTTTTAAACTGAGTTTCCTGTCTGCAGGGCGGAAGTACCAAGAGGTGATGGTAAGCAACAGCAACAGCATTGGTGGGAATAGATCTTTCAACGGATCGCACAATGCAATGTGCGACAGCAATGCACCCGACATGGAAAAGAAAAAACCGGCATAGGCCCATTCCTTCAGCAATGGAAATTTAGGAAGAAGCAGAACGAGAACACCGGCAAATTTCCATACAGCCAGCATGGTAAGTAAATAGGAAGGGTAGCCCAGGTGTGTAAACATGTCAGTTTCTTCTTTCATTTTCAGAAACTGTACAATGCCGGTAGAGAGCATACCTAACGATAGCCAGGCAGTGGCAATCCAGTAGATGAGTTTGTTTCGCTTGCTCATGATGTTTTTGTTTTACCGGTTATTGACGATGCTGTTTACTGAACAGTTCCTCGATACGGTTATGTGCCATATTGATGCCTTGTGCAAACGGCAGTTTCAGTATCTGGTCACGAAGTGCAACTGATTTGTAAACAACATGCATCGTAAGCTTGCTGCGCTTTTCCGTCAGCTGTTCAAATGAAAGGAATTCCAACTGCACATCAAACCCTTTATTCTCCATTTCAAATGTGCGGACGATCGTTTGATTTTGCACAAACGAATGGATCGCTCCGTTGAAACGATGTTTGTTGCCCATCGGGTCGGTTGTTTCAAACTGGTAGCTGCCATGCTGCCTGTTCTCCAGCTTCAGCACTTTTGTGCCCATCCATTGTTCTACAAGTTCCGCTTCTTCATAAGCTTTAAACAGCAAAGCAAGTGGCAGTTCAAATTCTCTTGTAATGGTTAACTCCTGTTTACCATCTTCGGCATGTATGATTGTTTTACGTTCCATGCTTGTTATTTTTTTGGTTTATAGTTTTTCATGATGCTCTCCAGTTTAGTAAAACGGTCATCCCACATGTTGCGGAACGGCTCAAGAAAATCGGCAACCTCTTTCATTTTTTTTGGATTAAAATGATAATACATTTCCCGGCCATATTGCTCCTGTTTCAGCAATTCACATTCAGTGAGGATCTGGAGGTGTTTCGATACGGTGGGTCTTGCTGTATCAAAATTGGCAGCAATGGCACCAGCCGTCATGGATTGCGAAGCCACCAATAGCAGTATTGTTCTTCTCGTAGGATCAGCAATGGCCTGGAAAACATCTCTTCTTAAATTCATTATGTAGCTATTTGGCTACAAATATATATGTAGTTATTTGGCTACGCAAGTTTTTTGAAGAAAAAAGTTAAGGAGTGAGGGTAGATGTGATGTTGGGATGAGATGGTGCTTATAGTTGAAAACGTTCTGTAGCCGATTATTTTGATTTATTCTGCTTTCTGTCGCTTACTACTTTCTTTTTTAACGATGATTTTTTTGCCAATGCCGCTAAATCAGAGTCGGGATCTTTGAACTGCGCCTCAATCTCTTTTTTGGTTAGCTTTTTAAGATCTTTGTATGTTGTATGGATGCTTCTTGACATATTGCGGTGTTATTATACAATGGAATATTCCTGTAAGTTATGCTATATCTTTTGCAATTGGGTTTGACTGAATTTGAAAAGAAATTATATTATTGACATGACCAGTCGGTTGTATCAGGCTCGCCCGAGAAGATAGAGGGACAATTTTCTTTTGGTATGTTGATTTGCTGTTGAAAGATAAAATTTCAGGAATGATTTTGCGAACGAAATGTTAGCGTTTGGTCTCAGAGTGAAACAATTCTAAATCCTCAAAAAATAAGTCTAAAGCTTCTTTTTCATTTCCATTGGCAAACTCTAAGTAATGATATAACCTAGCAGAAGGATGCCCTAAATCATATTTACGCCAGCTCCAATGCAGAAATCCATTCTCACCGGAAAAGCGTTCCAAATATTCTCCACTCTTATTAAGTTGGCAACAAGTAATGTCTACCCCTGTCAAGTAAATGTTCAAATATGAAAAGTTGTAAGCCGTCAAATACATTCCAGGTCTGGGGCGTAATTCGTCGAGAAGGAAATCTACTAGGTCTTTCTGCATAATGAATATTTTATTGTTGCAACTAGCGGCAAGTATTGTCTTATACAAAGTGACTCGTCGTTATTCATTATCTATTCCGTTACATCAGCTCGTCTGCAATTCTAATAACTATGCCTGTCTGATAAAATTGGTTCAGCATAGCCAATAATTTCTTTTTCTTCCAGTTCTGTCAGCTTCTGCCTGATTAAACTGTAATCTTTGTCAGCAGGAATTTCCATGACAAAATACCTGTTGTTAAGTTGCTCTGAAAAGCAGCCCAGCTCGTTGAATGTATTGCGGATACTGTTGATGTTGTGGCTTGTATCCAGCAGCACAACCTGTACTGTTGAGTTGCCTGAAAATTCAATGGTCTTTCTGTAGGTAAGTGTTTGTTCTGTTTCGTCGAATTCAGCAAACACAACATCACCGGAAGCAGCAGGTGCATAAAATGGGATACAGTCCAGTTGGTAAAGTCCTTTGTCTTGGTCAACAATTACCGCCCACAGGTGTTCAACCGTTTCTTCGTCCAAAACGTCACTAAAAAATCGGAATAGTATTTCAACGTGGTTGTTATCTTCTTCAGTCATTAATTACATTATTTATTGTGTTATTCTAAAACGGCTGCTGACAGAAGCCCGCCACCATACATGTGTTTAGTTTAGTATTAAAGATGGTCAACTGCAATGGTCCTTCGCTCATCCTTCGCTGGTTAAGCTGCTTTACGCCCACTTTACAGGCAGTTTCAGCCGTAGCAAAAGAGGAGGTCATATCCCTTTTTCCATCCGCACATCCATGATATATTCTTCAAACTCCCGCAACGAAAAACTGCTGAGGTTACGGCTGGCTGTTAGCCTGCCTTTTTGTGCGGCAAGCGTACCATATTTCACATCGTTGTAACCACTCAGTTCATGCGCATCGGGGTTAATGGAAAGAAGTGCTCCTTTCTCCAATGCATAAGGGATCCATCGCCAGTCAATATCCAGGCGACGGGGGTGTGCATTTAATTCAATCACCACACTGTTGGCAACACAGGCATCAATAATTTTTTTATGATCAAGCGGATAACCTGCACGGCTCAGCAATAGCCGTCCGGTCATGTGCCCAAGTATTGTTGTGTATGGGTTTTCAATGGCGTTCATTACACGCATCATTGCTTTTTCTTCATTCATTTTTAAGTTGCTGTGTACCGATGCGATCACAAGGTCGAAGGTAGCGAGTGTATCATCATCATAATCCAGTGAACCATCTCCCAATATATCAGCTTCAATACTTTTAAAAATGCGGAAGCCATTGAACTTGCTGTTCAACTCATCAATGTATTGATGTTGCTGTTCAATACGCTCAACACTTAACCCGTTGGCATAACCGGCGCTTTTACTGTGATCGCTGATCACCAGGTATTCAAAACCTTTTTCCTGTGCATGGCGGGCCATGGTTTCAATGGTTTCACCACCATCGCTCCAGTTACTGTGGCTGTGAATAATACCTTTTATGGATGATGGCTGAATGAGATCCGGAACAGGAGTGGTATTGTCATCTTCACGCAGGCAGGAAGGGATATATGCAATTCCCTTTTCTTCAAACAACATTGTTTCTTCAGCAGCATTTGTTACTGCGCCCCAGGACTGTAAAAACTGTTCTGATGCAGATGTAGTGAATAGGATCGAACCAAAGTTTTCAGCAGTTGCAATATGAAACTGCAACACAATATTCTCCGGCCCTTTTACGGAAAGAAACTGTTCCGTTTGATCAAGTACTTCAAAATTATGATTGGTAAAGATTGGTAGTAGTTTGGATAGTGGTGTAGTAGTTACCCATTCCAGCTGGTGAATGATTTCCATCTGTCTTCTGAATTCACCTGTCAGTTCAAAACGCTCGGCAGCAAAATGGTCATGCAGGTTTTTGTCAACAGCCAAAGCATAAGCTTCCACATCAGCATACAAATGAATGTCTTTATGCTTCAGGAAAAACTCGATCGACTCTTTTACATTGGCCTGCGTTTTTTCACCAAAGCCTTTAAACAACAACAAACGGTTCTCTTCGCAGGCATATAACAATTCGCCAATACTTTCAATTTCCATTTCTTTCCAGATGGTGGAAATTTTCTTAGGACCAATGCCTTTGATCGACAGCATTTCAATAACACCAGGAGGCGTGCGTGCAACGATCTCCGTCAGTGCTTTCAGCTCGCCTGTTTGCAGTATCTCCAGTATTTTTTTTGATGTGCTGGTACCAATGCCTTTATAGGTGGAGATCTTTGCAGGATCAATTTCCGCCAGCTGTACCGGCAATTTTTCAATATTAAAAGCAGCGGCAGCGTAGGTCTTTGCTTTAAAACTGTCTTCGCCATGTATATCCATGAGCTTGCTCAGCAGCGAAAACATATCGGCTATCTGGTAATTATCAGGCATGAAATAAACATAAAAATTATTGAGCTAATTTATACCAATAGCGAGGATAATTTTTATCGTTTATTCTATGTGGCCAAAAAAATAAACATGAACAAATGAAATGTTTGTTCTTTTATGCAAAGAAAATACATTTCATAAAGCATTTCTGATCTGGATTTAAACGAAGCAGCAGTTGGTATTAAAAAGAAAAACTTCCGGTTACGGAAGTTTCTCAAGGGACATTGGCGGATTTTTTTATCCGTTGTTTTTCATACGATACCGGATTAACTGGTTTTTTTCAGGATTGGATTAAAATTGGTTCTCTTATAGGGTATTCAGCTGTGCTGATGAAGTAAAAATAAATGCAGGGTGTCATAAAAAAAGATACCCTCAAACTTTGTTTATAAGTTTAAGGGTATCCTTTTATTGTCGTCATAGGATTACCTGTTTAGAAAGTGTAACGGATCGCAAGTCCACCCCAGTTACCGTAAAAACCACCATAGGTTCCAAATTCATAAGAAGGCTGCCAGTCAATTGACATGTTGATCGGTGCTCCTCTGAACTTATAGTCCAAACCTAACACACCATCAATACCTGCAATTGCATTGCCTCTGTAACCTGGATATTCTCTTCTCCAGTAACGGTCGTTCCAGAAACCTACGTGTGCACCGGGACCAACATACCATTTTAAACCGGGTGCTCCGCTGAAATTACCATGAAACTCATACAAACCGGTAATGCGCATACCATCTCTCCAGAAATAAGCAAGCCCTTCTAATGCTGCATTGCTCTTCACAAAATGTTTAACTGTAATGGCTCCGCCCGGATAAAACTTTACACCTAATGCCGTTTTGTAACTACTGCCTTTTGCCTGTGCGTTTGCAAACTGTACGCTTAAAAAAAGCGCAACGGTTGCGATGATAACCTTTTTCATAAATGTGAGTTTTAGATATAGAGATACCCCTGATTTGTAAAAACCATGCCAAAATTTACTTCAACCGGCAGGAATCAGTCTATTGCTCTGAATCTGTTACCTTTGCAGGCTGTGAGAAAAAGGGCAAAAACTGTTACATGAAAAGTAAAACATTAAAAAAAGACAAGGTAAACATCATTACACTGGGCTGCAGCAAGAATATGGTGGACAGCGAAGTGCTGAGCGGACAGCTGCTGGCAAATGAAATTGATGTGGTGCATGAAAGTGCGAAGAAGGATCACAATATTGTGATTGTAAATACCTGTGGCTTTATTGATAAAGCAAAAGAAGAAAGCATCAATACCATTCTTGACCAGGTGGAATTAAAACGCCGTGGCAAGCTGGATAAAGTAATTGTGACAGGTTGCCTCAGTGAACGTTATAAGAACAACCTTGAAACGGAAATACCAGAGGTAGATGCGTTTTATGGTACCCATGATCTTAAAACAGTTTGAAGCAGATTATAAAACCGAACTGGTAGGTGAGCGTTTGCTGGCAACACCATCGCACTACGCTTATTTAAAGATCAGCGAAGGTTGTAACCGCACTTGTTCGTTTTGTGCTATTCCGCTCATGCGTGGTCAGCATGTAAGTAAGAGCATGGATGACCTGGTGAAAGAAGCAGAAGGATTGGTGAAGAAAGGTGTGAAGGAAGTAATGCTGATTGCACAGGAATTAACATACTACGGCCTGGATCTGTACAAGAAAAGAATGCTGGGCGATTTAATGCATCGTTTAGCTGAT
>JAACZX010000121.1 GCA_009996555.1 Chitinophagaceae bacterium
AAACAATCCATACTTACCTGCAGGCAGGGTCTTTCCTTCAATTTTAATATCCTTATCAGTTTCAAAAACAGTTGCTTCATTTGCACCTGTGCGCCATACTTCGCCATAAGGAACCAGTTTACCCCAAATTTCACGACCCTTTACTGATGGAGCGCTGTAAGTAATCTTGATAGCTGCACCTCCTGCATTAAATTCTGCAGATGCCGGAGGACTTGGTTTTTGATTTTGTGCACAAGCTGTAAATGCCACAAACAACGCAAAGACAGACAATAAACTTGTTATACGTTTCATGTTCTTCTGTTTTTTTAAAGATTTAAGTTAAAACAAATTCCCTGCAATATTGTTGCCTGAAATGACAAATGGCAATTAAACTTATTTTAATTCGCTCTTTTTCTTTTCGTAATACGCTTTATCAGCTGCCAGTTTCTGCACTTCGTTGAGTGAGGCAATGTAAATACTGCGGCCATGTGTACCCAGCACAATTTCATTTTCACGCTCCTGTATAGCAATATCATGAATAGCCACCCTTGGCAGTTCACTCATCCATGCCATGCTGCTGGAGCCAGCATCAACAGATACATATAAACCATGATCGGTACCCACATACAACAGGTTTTCCTGTTTTGGATCTTCACGGATCACATTTACAGGTTCTGCAGGAAGGTCAGTAAAGATCTGTTTCCAGGTAGTACCATAATCATCGCTTACAAATATTAATGCAGCAAAATGATCATTCCTGTAACCGTTCAATGCAGCATACACACGGCTTTCTTTGTACTTCGATGCAATAACACGGCTCACATACAAACCTTGTACATGCTTGGGCAATTTTGTATGAACCGCTGTCCAGCTGTAACCGCCATCTTTTGTTACATGAATATAACCATCATCACTACCTGTATAAATAAGTCCAAAGCGAAGTGGTGATTCCGTCATGGTGACCAATGTTCCAAACGGTACATTGCCTTCACGTTTGCCACCGGTAAGATCGCCACTCATGTTCTGTGCATTTTCACCTTTGTTGAAACTGCGGTGAAAACGGTTGGTGCCGAAATAAAATACATCCTGGTTATGCTTTGATAATAAAATCGGCGATTGCCAGTTGAAACGAAGTGGTTTATCGCCCAGGTCATGTTGCGGACGCACACTTACACGGCCCTGGAATGGTTTTGTTTTATCGGCCCGGCCATAAGCACCAAACTGCGAACCTGAGTACACGGTTGTATTATCTCTTGTATCAATCTGCACCTGCATGCCATCGCCACCACCAATTGATTTAAATGCATAGCTGCCGTTATCGTGCCAGTCAACAGTTTCACGGTTTGTACTGGGGCCATACCATGTGCCATTGTCCTGCAAACCACCATACACATTGTAAGGCTTTGCATCATCAACCGTAATGGCATAGAACTGACCTAATGAAGGAGAGTTTGCTTTGTACCAGTTGGCACCATCATCGTATGTGATATTGATACCGCCGTCGTTTCCATTGATCATGTGCGATTCACGTTTTGGATTGATCCATAACGCATGATGATCGGCATGTACATTTCGTCCGTCAATTACTTTAAATGTTTTGCCTGCATCAACACTCATCCATGCGCTTACGCCCAGCACCACAATTTTATCGGGGTTTGATGGAGCCACATAAATTTTTGCGAAATAATAACCATACGTACTGAAGGCTGCAGGCAGTTTATTGTTCACCAGTTTCCATGTTTTACCTGCATCATCGCTGCGGTACACTTCACAACCTTTTACACTGCCGCTGAAACCATCATCACCCGCATCAAAATAATCCCACAATGCAACGGGCTGCAGTTTTCCTGCACGCACCATATCCTTTACAGAAGCAGCATTGTATTTAGCAGGGAACCGCTGACGACGCATAAACGAATCGAGCTTGTTTGTTTCAAGCGCAAGAAACTGTTCTGCAGTCATGGTCTTAAAATGTTTTAACTGAATAGTTGTATCGCCTGTTTGTCTTCTGCGGCCGGTATCGGGTACAGCATCATAATTATCAATAACAGCGTATACAATGTTTGGATTTTGTGCATACACACTTAAACCAATACGTCCTAATTTCTTTCCTTCTGCAAAACCACTGCCCGGGCCGCTGATGATCTTCCAGCTGTTGCCGCCATCGGTACTTTTATAAATACCACTTGTGGGGCCGCTTTCAGTAAACGTCCAGCCACGGCGTGTACGGTGCCACATAGCAGCATACAATTCGTTCGGGTTGTTAGGGTTGATTTCCATTTCCACTGCACCGGTGTTTTCATCAACAGCCAGCGTAAGTTTCCATGTTTTACCGCCATCGGTTGTTTTGTAAACACCACGCTCTTTGTTGGGCGAATACAAATGACCCAATGCTGCCACCCATGCTGTGTTAGGATCGGTTGGGTGCAACTGCAGTTTACCAATGTGGTGACTTTCAGGTAAGCCAAGGTATTCCCATGTTTTACCGTTATCAGCAGTTTTATAAACGCCATTTCCTGCATAGGAAGAACGGCTGCTGTTTACTTCGCCGGTGCCCACCCATATCATGCGGCTGCCATACCATTTTACGGCTATATCACCAATGGTCATTACATCCTCATTATCAAAAATGGGTGTAAAAGACTGTCCGTTATTTTTTGTGTGCCATAAACCACCACTTGCATACGCCACGTAAAACTCAGTGGGGTCTTCGGGGTTTACATCAACATCTACCACACGGCCACTCATTACGGAAGGCCCGATGTTGCGGAATTTCACATCTTTCAGCAGCGATTTTTTTTCAAGTTCTTTACGCACAAACATGCCTTTTTGCCGCTCATCGGCAGTGGTTGGCTTAATTTGTGCGGTTGAAACAAGAACGAAAAGCAGAAAAGAAAGAAGATGGGTAACTTTGAGGGTGCAATTTTTGAACATTGCAGTCGTTTTGTACTGGTACATCCTGTGCAGTTGTTTTAATCTCATGTATAATATGATAACCGTTTCAAACTTACGAATGTTGACCTTAAGTGCTGTATGCAGCTTCCTTTTTTGGATGAGCGGTACAGCCCAGTGTAAAGACTATACCATTGGCGTAAAAGGCGATACGCTCAACTGTACCGATGTAAACAACCTGAAGCAGGGCAAATGGGTGGTGCGTGTGGAAGAAGTGCGTGGCGAGCCGGGCTATGAAGAAGAAGGCGTTTATAAGAACGATAAAAAAGAAGGCCCCTGGCGTGTGTACACATTAATGGGCGATGTACTGGCAATTGAATTTTACCGCTGGGGAAACAAACACGGCAAACAGCAATACTTTAATGCCATGGGCGATATGGTGCGTGAAGAAAGCTGGCTGGCACAAAACCCTGAGAAGCCAACAGAAACCATTGAAGTGTTTGATGTAAATGATCCGAAGAAAGTGTACCTGGTGGAAGTAAAGATGGAAGCAAGTTCTGTTGCACATGGCTTCTGGACAATTTATGAACCGGGCACTGGAAAAGTATTACGCAAAGAAAATTTCATACTTGGCAAACTGGATGATGGCACCGGCACTGCCAACGGCATTGTAAAAAAAGACCCTAACGATCCTGCATCAGCCAATCCAACTACGCAAAAAGAAACGCCAAAAGAAAAAACAAAGCCCAAAGAAATTCTTGATTACGAAAAAAAGAATGCCGGTAAGAAAAAGATAAAAGTGCGAACCGGGCAAACGGGAGGATAGCTGTTACTGGCTTGTTGTTTTTGGATTTTGAACTTTGTTTTTTCATTCCACAGCTTCTCCAAATGTGAGCAGGTTATGATCCGGATCCAGCAATGAAAATTCCTTTTGCCCCCATGGCTTAACCTGCAAATGACCGTTGGGATGAATGGCGATATTGTTTGCAGTAAAAGATGCATACAATGCATCAATAGCAGTTGTGCGGATGTACACCTGCCCGTAATTCTCCAACGGATCAAGCTCTTTAAACGCAAAGAAATGAATTTCAACAGTATCAAGTTTCATCATCAGGTAACCATCATAATCATTACCAGCTTGTTGAAAACCTAATTGCGTGTAATACGCCTTGGTGCGGAAAATATCACGCATCGGCAGTTTGGGATGAATAGCTGTGAGCATACAATTTCTTTTCGTTTATAAAAAAGGATAATATTATTCCTGATCATCTGCCATCTCTTGTTCCAGCAGTTTTTGCACAACAGCATCATGTGTGTACTGCTGTAAAAGCTGCAACCCTTTTTCTCGGTTGATCTTTAACAAACTTTCTGCGCTTCTTTCACGCACATCGGAATGTTCATGCAAAAGAAACTGACGCAATATTGCAGCTGTATTCTTATGACGAAAATAACCAAGTGTGGCAACAAGTGTTTCTACAACCGATGCATTTGTTGTTTTGAATGATGTAACCAATTCCTGCGGATCACTCCTTCTTTTCTTTCGCTGCATTTCATACAACAGGCTCACAATTTCATCATCGTACCTGCTTGCTTTTATTTTTTGCAGAAGGGTTTGATAGTCGTCATTTTTTTCTCTCGGTCTTAATTTTTCCCGCAGCTTGTTTGCATTGATATCTGTTCTGATGCAATAATCGCAGGCGCAGGGTTTGGTGCCATGTGCATCGGGTCTGTATCTCCAGCCAATGGTTTGCGACAGTGCTTTGATCTTTGTTATTTCACCCGGTTCTATTTTGCGGTCAATGATGAGTTCGTAACCAAGCGGATCATTTATACCCATGATGTCTTTTACAGCAGCACCAAGTGTAATATGCTTGTGCTGATGATTGTACTTTCCGGCATACACCATTTCCGAACTGTCAACTTTAAAATAAATGCCTACAAAACTATTTACACCCCTTCGCTTTAGCTCACGTAACCACTGGTGTGTAACATAAAAATTTTGCAATACCGGCATGCAGAAAACACCTGTCCGGTATTTCCCCGGCTTAATACCATTTTTTAAAATACGGGCTGCATCTCTTTCATCAGCTAAGTGAACCAGTGTGGGCATAAGTGTAAATATAACAGTTACAGAAATTAAATTCACACAACTGCCTTAACAAAAAACCGGGTGCTTTATCAGCAACCGGTTTCCATTTTCTTTATACGGTATAATGCAATGATCCATTTTTTAATCACAGTTTCCGCCAGGCTCGCAAACAGCGCCTTCCACCACCTGCAATGGTTCAGCCGGGTTTGCTTTTTGCCATTCAGTAAACGATTGTTCAAGTGCCTGTAAAAAAACTGTCGGGTCCTGTGCACCTGACACAGCATACTTCCTGTCAAATACAAAGAACGGAACACCTCTTACTCCCAGCTGTGCTGCTTCTGCAATATCATTTTGCACATCAGCTGCATGTGTTTTATTTTCCAGAGATGCTTTTAGTGCAACAGTATCCAAACCTATTTCAGCACCAAGTTCAACAAGCGTGGCAATGTCGTCCACATTTTTTCCATCGGTAAAATAAGAGCGGAACAGCAAAGTCTCCGCTTCAATTTGCTTGCCGGCTGTTTTAGCAAAATGAGCAAACTGGTGTGCTTTTACAGTATTGGCCACAACTGCTTTATCAAACTGATAGGTAAGCCCAGCCTGCTTCGCCATTTGTGTTACTGATGCATTCATTTGTTTTGCCTGTGCAAGACTGATGTCTTTTGTTTCGGCCAGTACCTGGTCAATACTTTTTCCGGGTTGTGTTTCCAGTTCAGGCATCAACTGAAAACTTTTCCAGCTTATATCCAGTTTGTCTTTGTACGGAAATTGTTCCAGCGCCGCATCAAACTTTACTTTTCCAATGTAACAAAACGGGCACACTACATCGCTCCATATTTCTACTTTCATTTCTTTCTCTCCTTTTATTGCTTTAATTATTTACGTGTTTATTTCCTGTCAGCAAGCGGCCACAAAGTTAACCACAGGATATTACTCAGCCTTCATTGAAACATGTACATAGCTGCTATATGCATCATTTTTACAGAAGCATGACGCTAAAGAAACCACAGCAGATGTTAGTAAGCCTGTTTTTAAATGAAGAATAAAAGAACGATCAGTAAGCCTTGCAGTTCAGCGAATGCGAATGGCGATACACTTTTAAAATCATGCAAATTGTTTTGGCTTTTGTCCTTTACCTGCCAGCTCTGCAATTTCAGCAATACGTTTCTGTCTTGTTTCCGGGCGCCTGGCCATTACCAGCCATTGCAGAATAGCTTTGCGGCTTGATCTGCTGATGCTGAGAAAATATTTTTCAGAACCGGGCCATACCTTCAATGCTTTTGTAAGATCAGCAGGTATTGTCACTTCTTCTACTTCATCCAGTATTGCCCATGATCCGTTTTGTTTCGCAATTTCTACACAATTCAAACCTGCTTTTGTCATCAACCCTTCTTCAATTAAACGTTCCACTTTTGCTTTGTTGATCTTTGACCATACGCTTTTCGGTTTGCGTTTACCAAAGTACTGCACAAATGATTCGCCATCGATTGTTTTGCGTACACTGTCGATCCATCCAAAACACAATGCTTCATCTACTGCTTCTGTCCACGGTATACAAGGTTTTGATGTTCCTGTTTTATACAACAGCAGCCACACCGATTGTTTTGTTTCATGATGTTGCTTTAACCACTTCCGCCACTGCTGCCTGCTGGCCGGGCAAAATGTTTCCACTTCTTTTTTCTGCGTTGCTGTTGGTTTCTTTACCGGCATAAATTTGGTTGAATGATTGTGTGTTAAATATAAAACTAAACTGTAAGCATGAATATTAACGATCAAAAAGGATGAACTGTTTACAACAGGAGATATCTTTTATCTTTTTGCAAACGACCGAAATATAAAATATAGCCATCGGCATCCTGCATTTCAAAACCACGAAGCCCATCTTCATCATTATCCATCAACAAAACAAAAAAAGGAAGCCATGTCCGATACAAAGTCAATAAAATAAAACAGCGTGGCAACACCGCCGGCAGCAAGAAGACTTTCTGCTATTCTTCGTCTTATTCTTTATGTAGTTTGTTCAACGATTGCTTTGATATTGCCTAACGTTTTTTGTTGTGCCCTTACAATAAAATTCCTGCCAAACAGGTATGATGGCAGGTT
>JAACZX010000516.1 GCA_009996555.1 Chitinophagaceae bacterium
TGGTATTAAAGATGTAAGCGATGTGGTTGCTTCTACCGGCCAGTTAAGCGCTTCATCAAAAGAAGCTGCGAAAGTATTAGACAGCATGAAAGATTCTTACCAGCAAGCGGCTGCTACAGTTTCTTCTTTCAATCTTGCTGCAGAAGGTACAAAAGCATACCATGAGCAAGTACAGGTTATGACAAAAAATCTCGGTTCATTAAATACAATTTATGAACTGGAATTGCAGGATACCAACAACCACCTGAAAGCGATGAACAAATTCTACGGTAACCTCACACAGGCTTCTGAAGCTATGGTAGGCAGCGTGGATGATGCAAAAAGAGCACAGGAACAAATTGGCAACCTGGCCAAAAACCTCGGCACTTTGAACAATATCTATGGAAATATGATCAATGCAATGCAGGGACGTTAATTATATGAATCAACAGACGAACCAAAACTATTTCCTGATTTAAAACCAAAATCCGAAAAAGATGGCACTACCTAAAGAGCCCCGGCAGAAGATGATCAACCTGATGTACCTCGTGTTAACAGCATTGTTGGCACTGAACGTATCAGCTGAGATCATTAACGCATTCAAAGTAGTAGATAATAGTCTTACAACTACCAATTCAGTTGTTAACCGCTCCACAGAAACGATCATGGAATCATTCAAGATCAAACTTGAATCTCCTGAATCAAAAGTAAAAGCAGCAGAGTGGATGCCTAAAGCGCAAGAAGCAGTTAGGTTAACAAAAGAAGTTTCCGATTACATCGACCAGTTGAAGATGAAAATAAAAGTTGAAGCAGGTTTCGATCCAAAAGATCCTGAGTCAAAGTTTAAAGAAGATAATGTTGACATTGCTACCCGTATTATGGATAAGCAAGGTGAAGGCGAAAAATTGCGTAATAAGCTGATCGAGTACAAAAAGAAAATGCTTGCAATTGATGGTGAAGTAGGTAAAATGTTTGAAAAGAACATTCCTGTTGATACAGAAATTCCGAAAGCAAGCGGTCCAAAATTAGCAAAACGTACATGGGCTTATGCTTATTTCCACATGACACCAACGGTGGCAGCATTAACAATGCTCAGTAAATTTCAAAACGACGTAAAAACTACAGAAAGCCGTTTTGTGAACGAGTTTCACAACAGAGTAGGCCAGGTGGTTGTTCGTTTCGATGCATTTGAACCAATTGTTGGTTCTAACACAACTTACCTTTTCCCTGGCCAGGAAATGGAAATTACAGCAGGTTTAGCTGCATTCAGCAAAAGTAAATTGCCAACAGTTACTATTGCAGGAGCTCCGGTTGAATTGAATGAGAAAGGAATGGCTGTAAGAAAATATAAAGTGGGAAGTACAAGCGGGTCGGTAAAAGTAGTTGTAAACTATAATGACCAGGATGGTAACCCACAAAAAAAAGAAGTTGATCTCAATTATACTGTAGGTACTGCAACCGGCGCTTTTGTAAGTGCTGAAAAAGTGAAAGTGATGTACATTGGTTTGGATAATGAATTGGCAGTAAGCGGTGGTAATGTTGGTGATGAAAAAGTAAGTGTAAGTATTAACAACGGTTCTTTAAGTAAAATAGGTCCTGGTCGTTATGTTGCTAAGCCAGCCAGCCAGGGAAAAGCTATTGTTACAGTTAATGCTGACGGCAAAACCAGCAGCTTTGAATTCCGTGTAAAAACTGTTCCTGATCCAACACCAATGGTTGGTGCAAGCAAAGGAGGACGTATTGCAGCCAATGTGTTCAAAGCTCAAAGAGGTATCAGAGCTGAACTTGAAAACTTTGTGTTTGAAGGTGTAACATTTACAGTTACCGGTTATACATTCTACGCAACTGGAAAAGGTTTTCCTGATGCAGGTGTAAGACCAGGCGTACGCAGCAATACATTTGATGCTGTTCAGGACTTAATAAACCGATGCGGCCCAGGTACAACTGTTGTACTTGATGAAATAAAAGCGGTTGGCCCGGGTGGTAACACAAGAACTTTGCCTACTATGGCGTTTAATCTATATTAAAAGACACGATCATGAAAATGAAATGCCTTACAGTTGGTTTGTTGTTAGTTTCCCTGATGGTTTCGGGAGTTGTTTCAGCGCAACAGCGGAAGAAAACTACACGTAAGACCACAACGCCACCTGCACAATCTTCAGGGTATGGCTCATCAGGGTATGGCACTACGCCAACTCAACAACAGCCAACACAGAATTCGGCATATGGTAATAACAATCAGCAGCAGCAAACGAATCAGCCGCAAGCCAATATTCCCATTGTTGTGGTAAAGTCTACCGGAAATGCAGCATTAGATACTGTAGCTCCTTCACTCCGCAATGATGCGTCAATTGAGCGTAACCTCATTAAAGATCGTCAGCCATTGGCGTATGAGCACATTCGTGAGGATGATGCCATCTATCGTCAGCGTGTGTGGAGGGAAATTGATACTCGTGAAAAAATGAATCTTCCATTCCGTTATTCAGCAAATGAAGACAATGGAAACCAACGTTTCATTTCAATTATTCTCAAGGCAATTAAAGACAGAGAAATAACAGCATTTGATCCTATTGATGATCGTTTTACAAAGCCACTAACGCCGCAGTCTGTTATGGAATCGTTTTCAGGTGGTGTTGATACAGTTCCTGTATATGATTTAAATGGTAACATTGAGCGTTACGAAGTTCGTACAAAAGAAGTTGACCCTGATAGCATTTACCAGTTCAGAGTAAAAGAAGAGTGGGTATTTGATAAAGAGTCTTCAAGAATGTTTGTAAGAATCCTTGGTATCTGCCCTGTAAAACCAATCTATACTTCTACTGGTCAGTTTATTGATATGGTTCCTTTGTTCTGGGTGTACTACCCCGATGCACGTGGAGTGCTTTCACGTTATGAAGCATTTAACGGTAAAAACTTTGGAGCACGTATGACTTGGGAAGAACTGTTTGAAAACCGCATGTTCAGCAGTTATATTACAAAAACAACCATGGATAATCCATACGACCGTCGTTTGAAAGATTACATCAAAGATCCGATCCTTCGTTTACTTGAAGGTGAAAATATCAAAGACAAGATCTTTAATTATGAACAGGATCTGTGGTCTTATTAATGAACACACAAGAATTTCAAAGCCGCCCCAAGGGCGGCTTTTTTATTGGTAAAATTTCTTGAAATCAATTGAAATGCAGTTGCTTAGGCTGACAAATCTGTCCACAAAAAACTACAGATATTTTTTTGAAATACCCGCTTTGGGGTATTGCTTTTATGGGAACTGTTTGTATCTTCGTAATGGTTTTTCATAGGATATTGGATTTTAAAAACGGGGCTGGATTTCTATCCTGGCCCCATTTTTTTTGACCTAACTTTCTTCATTATCTGCAAGTGCTTTCTGCACAATCAATGCTCTGCTTTCACCAACAACAGCTGCAATTTCATTCAATGATGCATTGCGTATATTATTAACCGACTTGAATTTTTTCATCAACACGTCTATTGTTGCCTGGCCAACACCTTTAATATCGTCAAGCTGTGTTTTAAATGCACCCTTGCTTCGTTTTGCACGGTGAAACGTGATACCGAACCGATGTACTTCATCCCTGATCATACGCACAAGACGTAATGATTCACTATTGTAATCAAGCTTAAGCGATTCTTTATCGCCGGGAAAAAAGATCTCTTCTACATTTTTTGCAAGACCAACAACGGTCATTTTATGTTCAAGCTTTAATTCTTTTATGCTTTCCATTGCTGAAGAAAGCTGACCCTTTCCACCATCAATAATAACGAGCTGCGGCAACGGACTTCCTTCTTCGAGCAAACGTTTATACCGGCGCATTACCACTTCTTTCATTGAGGCAAAATCGTTTATACCTGTAACTGTTTTTATATTGAATTTGCGGTAGTCCTGTTTGCTTGGTTCGCCATTTTTAAAACAAACCATTGCAGCAACAGGATAAGCTCCCTGGAAATTTGAGTTATCAAAACATTCAACATGCAAAGGCAGTTGCGTTAAATGAAGGTCTTCTTTTAATTGCTCAACAATTCTGAGATTGTTTTCTTTTCGTTTATCCGTTAACTGCAATGCTTTCTTGCGCTTGTATTCTTCAAAAAAGATAGCTGCATTCTTTTGCGAAAGATCAAGTAATTTTTTCTTGTCACCTGCTTTGGGTACAGTGATCTTTAATGTTTCATCGAGTAATTCTATTTCAACCGGAACAATCAATTCAGGTGAAAAACTTTCGAACTTGTTGCGGATATAACTTACTGCAAACTCCAGTATTTCTTTATCGTTTTCACCAAGGTGACTTTCCAGCTGCAGATTTTCTGTTTGTATGATGCTGCCGTTTTGCACCATCATATAATTGATGAATGCTTTTTCTTCCTGTACTACAATTGAAATAACATCCGCATCACCAAGCTTAGGATTTACAACTGTTGATGTTGCTTTGTAGTTTTCGAGATGTTCAATTTTTTTGCGGTTGATCTCTGCTTTTTCAAAGTTGAGATCTGCAGCAAACTGCTTCATTTCATCTTTTAAATGACGGATAACAGGCGATAAGTTTCCCTTTAGAATATTTTTTACCTGCTCCATACTTTCCTGGTAATCTTCCTCTGTTTGCAATCCTTCACATGGTCCCTTGCAGTTGCCCAAATGGTATTCAAGACATGCTTTGAATTTACCCTTGCGGATATTTGCCGGGCTGAGGTTTAGTTTACAATTACGGATAGGAATGTGCTGACGTATAAAATCAATCAGATCTCTCACCTTAGCTACCGACGTAAATGGACCGAGGTAGGTAGAGCCATCAAGTATCTTTCTGCGTGTAAGAAATACTCTCGGGAACGGTTCATTTTTAATAACAATAAAAGGATAGCTTTTATCATCCTTCAAGTCAATATTAAAGACCGGTTGAAATTGTTTGATGAGGGAGTTCTCTAAAAAAAAAGCATCCTGTTCTGAATTGACAACTGTAAATTCAATACTGTGAATGCGGCGAACCAGCTCCTGCGTTTTATATGAGTGAAGTGTTTTGGTGAAATAAGATGATACTCTTTTGCGCAGATGCTTGGCCTTGCCTACGTACAGAAGTTTCTTATCCGCATCATAGTATTTGTAAATGCCGGGTTGCGCAGGAATGCCGGGGAGTATTTTTTTTAATTCAACATCTGTCATGATCATTGTTCTTCACGATCGTCCCAAATTACTTTTTCGGTAACAACTTGCTCTGGTTCGTTCTTTTTTCCTTTTCCGGTAATGAGTACAAAGCTTTTATTATGCTTCCAGAGAAGTTGCTGCGTAAACAATGAGTCGCCTCTCTCTTCATGACGAACCAGGTATAACTGGCTGATCATTCCTTTTTCAGGGTTAACATAAATATCCACTCTTGAAATTGGCGACTTTTCATTTTCCGCTTCGTAAGTAAGCGTTACTGTTTCAATTGTAGCATCGGCAAATGATATTTCCTTAAAGTTGTTTTCAAACTCTTTTTTTTCCAGTTCTTTTACAAGAAATGGTTGAATATATGCCTTCACCTGTTCTTTGCTGATGAATTGAGAGTCGACAAAAATGCTATCCTGTTGCACTACTTTCAAAAAAGCGAATGGAACAGTGTCAATGTATTTGATTTGCCCTTTTAGATAGGAAGCAACATCAACATAATCCCGTGGTTCTTTCTTTTTTGATTTACAGCTGTTAAATGTAAAAAGGGCAGTAGCAAATACCGCAGCTATGAAAAAACGTATCATGCTGTAAAAATATCGAAAACTGTAGTTGAAAAGATGGCGAAATCTGTTTCAGGTCAAATCAACGGAGTGTTTTAATAATCCCGATGCGGAAACCATAATCCACCAGGTGCTCCTTAATTGGGTAACCTTCCTGTGAGTTAGAGAATAGTTGGTAACGAAGCTGAGGACCTGCCTGCAGCTGAATATCTTTCATATTCCAACGAAGGAAGGTTTCAAGTGAAGAGTTGAGATTCAGATTGCTTAAAAGGTCAGGGGCCTTTATGTATTTTTCAAAATTATTTGTGAGCAAATAACCCGAAGCAGACAGCAGATAAGTAGGCTGAACATTTGTTGCTAAATGCCATTGCAGGCTGCGTTTACCGGCAAGTTTAAATTCAAAGCCAACAGGTATTGACAATTGATAGGTTTCATTTGCTACCTCATCGCTTTTGGCAAAGGCGCTGTTCTGAGTATTGAGTGATGTTACACGCTGAATAACGCCGGTGTTGTTATTTAATACTACTGTTGCCAGTTGCGGTGCAGCACGGAATACTTCTACATTATAACGGGTATAATTGATCTGTAAACCGGTTCTGAAATGAATGTTCTTCGACAGCGGTAACAGAAGAGCACCGCCAAATTCAAAACCAAGAGAAGGGGTGTGCCTTGCTACCTGGTCTGGGTTTTGTTGGTTAAGGTTACCAAAGTTTATTTTGTTATCACTGTAAAGCACACGGTAACTGGCTGAAGAAGTAATGTAAAACTGAAGCTTTTTATAAAGTCTGGCATCAGCATTAATAACCGGAATGTTTACTTCAAGTTGACTTGGAACTGTATTAGCAGGTACATGCTCAACCGTTGTAACAGATGTTTCAACCTTATCAGAAACTATCGGGTTGATTTCAATATTATTATTGTCAGAAAGGATGACAGATGGAACTTCTAATGAAGGTTCAGAAACGACCGTATTCAGTTCTACAGTTGCTTTTGTAAGTGATGGAATTTCTTCATCGGTAACAGGTACAGGAGAAACATTGTTGTTTTCTTCTTCAATAATATTTTCGTTTGCCTGTATAAGCACTGGCAGCTCCTGCTGGTTTTGCTGCGACCTCCTTATAGAAGTAATAGGAATAACTTTTGCAGAATTGCTTACAGCAGCAATTTTGGTTTGCTCTGCTTCATTGCCTGAAAGTTTATTACTGAGTGAAGCCTGATTTTCTTTATTTACAGATTGCTCGTCGGAAGTTGAAATGGCAAAGCCTAATAATAAAACAGCGCTAAGACCGATGGATTTAAGATTGAAAGGGCGGTTTTGTTTGCGGATTCTTTTCTGGATGTTTTCCCACGAC
>JAACZX010000517.1 GCA_009996555.1 Chitinophagaceae bacterium
GCAGATAAACAGGCGCAATTGCCGAAAGATATCCGCTGTCATTTTATTGGTCACCTGCAAACGAATAAAGTAAAATACATTGCACCGTTTGTGCAGTTGATTCATGGTGTGGATAGTTTAAAGTTGTTGAAAGAGATCAATAAAGAAGCAGCAAAGAACAATCGTGTAATTGATGTATTGCTGCAGGTACATATTGCGCAGGAAGAAACAAAGTTTGGACTTGATGCGGAAGAGTTAAAAAACATTTATAACAAGAATGCTGAAGGGTTGAGTGAATTGAAGAATGTTCGGATATGTGGCTTTATGGGCATGGCATCGTTCAGCGATGATCTGGAAAAGGTAAGAAGTGAATTTACATACCTGAAATCATTGTTTGACTGGTTTGCTGATTTGTCTATTGCCAATTGCCAATTGTCTATTCTCTCTATGGGCATGAGTGGCGATTATAAAATTGCAGTTGAAGAAGGAAGTACAATGGTGCGGATAGGTAGTTTGTTGTTTGGTGCAAGAAATTATGTGAAATGAGAAAACCGCCAACAGGTCACTTAGGGGCATTCAGACAAATATGGCTGTTGCTTACTTTACTGTCTTGGGGTGCATTTATTTATTTTCTGATTACAGGTGAAACTCAATCTATGTTACAGGTTAGTAAGTATGGCAAAGCAAGTATGGGTACCGCAAATGTTTTTTCTTCACTTATCGTTTCACTTTTTTCTACATTGCTATTGATATTCGTGTTTCTTCCTTCTAAGCAAAAGAAGAAAGAAAAAAAATGATGTAGTCTAACGGCTTGCAACCGTACCCTGCAATGCATTAGGTTTAATATCTTTTATAATCCCATCAATCCATTTCCTGAATAAATACAGGTTTGAATGTTCAACCCTTTCAGGGTTGGTTGAAAGCTATTTATTGTTGTTATTCAAGTTATACCCCTTCGGGGCTGTTACTTTGCTACTATCAATATAAATCACTTTTATTTTGTCAGTATCAAACAGGTTACTCAAAATTCAAAAGATTGTATTTGCAAAATCCAAGCCCGAAGGGCTTCAATTCGAATAGAATTAATGACAGCAATCGCAACCCTGAAGGGGTTGAACAGATAATTGTACAACTGTATAATACGTAGCAAACAAATTCTGCTTATAAGGTTTAATAGTTAATGCTTCTTAATTCGGATAACCCGGAATGTTTTTTCCCAAATAAATATTCCGTTCTGCTTTTACCATACTGCCGCCGGGCTTTGTACTGAGTATTCCACTGCCACCACGGTTCTCACACCTGTTGCGTTGTTGCTCTGTCAGCAATGGATCGTCATTAAACACAAACTCATCGATCCAGTATTCTTCTTTACCCGGCTCTTTTATAGTAATATGAATATGTGCAGGGTCTTTTCTGCCGGGATAAGCAGCAGGGCGTAACGTGAAGAATTTATAAAAACCATTCTTATCTGTTTTCATCCAGCCACGCAGGTAACCATGTCGCTTGGCCCATCCTGTTTCATTTCCTTTTGTGGGATAAACACCTGTTTGGTCGGTGTGATAAATATAAATGATCACACCTTCAGCCGGTGTTTTTCCATCGGCTTTGTACACTGTACCGTTCACCGCCAGTTTTCTTCCCGGCTCATTCCAATCAGGCAACCAAACCATCGGCTCCAGTTTTTCAAACGGCAAAGGACTTTCATAAATGGCTTCACAACCTTCGCAGGGGCCACCTGTTTTAATGTCCTTTGGATTCTTCTTTTGCACTTGTGCACGGCATGCAACCGGCACCAATAACAGTAATGCAATCACAGCAACAAAAAAGCGTTTCATACCACAATTGTTTGATGCAGTAAAAGTGGAAAGAAAAAGAAACCTGTGCAAGTTATTTACACCTCCTGCTTTACTTGCTTGACCAATGGCAGTTCTGCATTTCATCAGCAAAAAGCAGCAGCTACTGTAATCTTTTTTAACAAGGGGAATTTGTACATTTATTTTGAGTTATGCATAACGCTACCTTTTTTTTAAAATACAATCTTCATCATGTATTGATCTGGTTGCTGGTATCAGGCATCTGGTTCATGTTTCGTTACGATGATTATGCATTACCTGCAACAGCATTTAAAGTTACATTGATCAAAGTGGTGGATCTGGCTATTCTTGTTTATATCACCAATTACCTGCTCATACCCAAACTGCTGTATAAAAAGAAGTATGTTTTGTTTGTAGTACTCTTGATTGCTCTGGTAATTGGCAGCAGCATACTAAAAATGAATATTCTCGGTCGCATGACCAATAATGTTTTGCTGTTAAACTGGTCTGATAACTGGAAGGATCGGGTGTATGATAACATGCTGCCGCATTTTTTCCTGGTGCTGGGTGGTGCTGCCATTAAGCTGATGTTTGATTACACAGCTATGCAGGGCAGAATGGCTGTTATGGCAAAAGAGAAGGCAGAAGCTGAGTTGAGTTTTTTAAAATCGCAGATCAATCCTCATTTTTTGTTCAACTCCATCAATGCAGTTTATTTTTTAATTGATAAAGAAAACAGCGCTGCAAGAGAAGCGTTGCACAAGTTTTCTGATATGCTGCGTTACCAGCTTTATGAAGCAGGCGATACACAAATACCGATTGAAAAGGAAATTGATTTTTTACATGATTATGTTTCCTTGCAGAAGTTGCGTACCGATGAACAGTATAAGGTTGAATTTTCAGCTTCGCCGGAAGTAAAGGGATTTATGATTGAGCCGCTGTTGCTGATCCCGTTTGTTGAAAATGCATTCAAACATATTTCACACAGCAATAATGAAACAAATTTTATAAACGTGATGCTGGATAAAACAAACGGTGCAATGAATTTTGTGGTTGAAAATTCGAAGGAGTCCGTACCTGCAATAAATACAGACGGTGGTATTGGATTACAAAATGTGAAACGCAGGTTGGAGTTGTTATACCCCGGCAGGTATGAATTGAATATTAACGATGGCGAAACCTTTTACCGGGTTCATTTAAAACTGAATGTATAATGCAGATCAAAGTAGTGATCATAGATGATGAGCCGCTTGCAAGAAAGGGATTGAAAGAATATGTTGCGGATGTTGACTTTCTCCAGCTGGCAGGCGAGTACGATCATCCGCTGAAAGCAGTTGATCTTATCAGCAGTGGGGAGGTGCAGCTCTTGTTACTTGATATTGAAATGCCGAAGATCACCGGCATTGAATTTTTCCGCTCGTTAAAAAATGCACCACCCGTTATTTTTACGACAGCGTATCCACAGTATGCATTGGATGGATTTGAGTTGAATGCATTGGATTACCTGGTAAAACCAATTTCCTTCGATCGGTTTTTGAAAGCAGCGTTAAAAGCCAAAGAATATTATGAACTGCGGCAGCAGAACAGAGTTGCTAATACAAGTCAAACTGATTTTTATATTAAAGCTGATAACCAGTTTGTGCGTATTGCATTTAACGATGTGCAGTTTGTGGAAGCATTGCAGAACTATGTTTGCATTTATACAGCAGAGAAAAAATACATCAGTTATCTCACCATGAAATCAGTAGAAGAATACCTGCCAGCAGCACAGTTTGTAAAAACGCACAAATCATTTATTGTTAACGCTGCAAAGATCGATGCCATTGAAGGAAATGAAATACGCATTGCTTCGCATCGTATTCCCATCAGCCGCAGTGAAAAAGAAGAGGTGCTGGAGCTGTTGCTGAAGAATAAATTTTTAAAACGTTAAATAGGATCGCAGATAACACAGCTGCCCGACGCATGTCATTAAGGCGGGGACAAATAAAGCGGATGAACACAGAAGAAATCTGTAGTCATCCGCTTTATTCAGATCAATACGTGTATCTGTTGCTGTTTACTTTTTCAGCTTTCCATAATCAAACACAATATTGCAAAATGCTTTAATGCCCACATCAAGCTTTGTGCACCTTTTGGCATACCGCCTAAGTTGAAAAAGAAAGCAGGTGCCTTTTCTCCGAAGAAAGAAAAATCTTCGGCACCGGTTGTCCATGTGCCTTCGCCAACATTATCAGCACCGGCTGCAGTTTTTAACGAAGGAACAATACTGCTCACCAACTCCGGCGTATTATAAGTTACCAATGTTTTGTTGTCAATTGTTACTTCTGCAGTGGCACCCATTGCGGCAGCAATATTGGTTGCGGTGCGGCGTATCTTGTCATACACATCCTGTTGCATCTTACTGTCAAGTGTGCGGATAGTGCCACTGAAACTTACTTCTTCCGGAATAATATTTTCTCTGACACCTCCGTTGAATTTGCCAACAGTAATTACAACCGGAGCTTTGGTAAGATCTTCACTGCGGCTCACAATGGTTTGCAAACCGTTAATGATCTGCGCCGATATCATGATGGGATCAATACCATTCCATGGAGCAGAACCGTGTGCGCCTTTTCCTTTTACTTTTATTGTAAACCAATCGCTGCTGGCCATGAACGCACCACTTTTGTAACGGATCTTACCAATTTCAAGACCGGCAGAAATATGTATTCCAAAAATGGCATCCACTTTCGGATTTTCCATAACACCTTCTTTCACCATTAACGGAGCACCACCTTCTTCTGTTCCGGGAGGACCTTCTTCTGCCGGTTGAAAAATAAATTTCACAGTACCGGGCACCTCTTTTTTCATTGAGGCAAGCACTTCAGCAGTTCCCATCAGCATGGCAACATGGGTATCATGTCCGCAGGCATGCATTACCGGAACCTGCTGGCCAAGGTAATCGGCAATAACAGTTGATTTATACGGAACGTTGGTGCGTTCAAAAACAGGCAATGCATCAATATCGGCACGCAATGCCACAACAGGCCCTGGTTTGCCGCCTTTCAATAAAGCCACAACACCAGTTTTTGCAACACCTGTTTTTACTTCAAGCCCAAGGCTTTTTAAATGAGCAGCAATGTATTCCATGGTTTTAAATTCACGGTTGCTCAGTTCAGGATTTTGATGAAGATGCCTGCGCCACTCAATTACTTTTGGTAAAAGCGCTTTTGCTTTCTGATCGATCAGTTGTTGAATATTCTGTGCGTTTGAAGACAATGCGATTGTGCTTAACGCAAGAAATGAAAACAGTTTTCTCATCTGATTGTTTTTAATTTGATTTTGGCCAGATAGTATATTCATAGAAAATAATTATCGCAGAGTGATACAAATTGCTCAATTACTTTTTATGAATATTTCATGCTTTGTATTTTAGTTGGATTGCTTCTTAATTGTTTTTCAGGAATACATAACCATCATACTCCACAAAGTCTGATGCTTTTATTTCAATAGCACTCACTTTGTTGTTTTTGATCTCAAAGGGCACAGCAAATTTTCCGTATGATGGATGATTCCATGTAAGCAGGAAATTTTTATTATCAATGTAC
The DNA here is from genome assembly GCA_009996555.1 of Chitinophagaceae bacterium. Taxonomy (GTDB): domain Bacteria; phylum Bacteroidota; class Bacteroidia; order Chitinophagales; family Chitinophagaceae; genus Lacibacter. The sequence continues at coordinate 5,381 of JAACZX010000517.1, forward strand.
TCCAGCTTTCCTTTCAGTTTTGGATGATGACTCATCAACACAGTTAATTCATTATTTTCTTTTACGATCTGCATGTTGCCGTACACATGGTTGTAATAAGTGCCAACAAATGCATCGGCACTAACAGGCAAGGACGGTTTTTTCTTTGCTCTTGTTTCCCAGCCTTCAATTTTAGAAGCGGTCATTACCTGTTCCTGCTGGCGCATTTGCAGTAAGAATTTACTTCTGTCAACATACGGCACGGAAAGATAGGCATCCATGATCTGGTAACGCAATGCTTCAAAGAAACTTTGGTTGTCGTTATTGGTTAAAATGCTGATGCCAATTTTTTCTTCAGGAATAAAACACACGTTGGTAACAAATCCAAATGCACCACCTGTATGCCAGTACACCTGCCTGCCATTGTAATCCGTCATGTACTCACCTAAACCATACGCACGGAAATGAGTGGGGTAGTAAGGCGATTTGCGTGTGCCGGTAAGAATGTTCCCATCTCTTGTTTTTTGCAACACATTCCAGGGAATCACTGATTGTCCGCTGATCTTACCACTGTCGAGCTGGAACATAAGCCATTTGCTGAGATCATTTACGCAACTGATCATGCTGGTGGCCGGGCCAAGGTTATCAATTTCATCATACGGTAGTTTGCTCAATGGCCCGAATGAATTAGAATAGGGCACTGCCACATTCTTACGGTTACCCATACCTGCAGTATTCATGAAAGTGTTGTTCATGCCAACGGGGTTAAGAATACGATCGGTCACATATTGTTCCCAGCTGCTGCCGGTTACCTGTTTCAGAATTTCGCCAGCAACCAAAAAGCCGGCATTGCAATAACCATAATCCTGCCTGAACTGACCGGAGGGTTGCAGCAAACGCATTTTCCAGATGATGGAATCTTTTGCGAGATTGCTGTTCCAGAAAGTAAAATCGCCCTGGAATGTTTTTGTACCCAGGCGATGGCACAACATATCTTTTACGGTTGCAAGCTTAGTGGATGTGGAATCGTATAACTTAAACCACGGAATGTATTTTGTTACTTTATCATCCAGCGATAATTTCTTTTCATGCTCCGCCAAGGCAAGACTTGTGCCTGTAAACAGTTTTGAATTGGATGCAATAATGAATAATGTATTGGCATCTACTTTTTCAGGTTTGCCCACTTCACGCACACCATAGCCTTTAATGAAAACAATTTTTCCATCTTTTACAATGGTAATGGCAAGCCCGGGAATATTCCAGTCTTTCATACCACGCTCAATGTAGCGGTCAAGACTATCGGTAATAAAAACGGGAGGTTGCTGTGCTTTTGCTGAAAATGAAAGAAGGGTGAAAAGAAGAAACAAATATTTCATCGAACAGTATGTTTGAAGGAAGGTACAGAAAAATGCTGCAAAAAAACATCGGGTAGCAGTAACAAATATTCAACAGCAAAGGTTGTAAACAAAAAAGCGGGTGCAGTTACTGCACCCGCTTGAAATTATGTGAAAGCTTTACCGCTCCCACAATGTTTTTTTACCAAACACCAGTGTATTATCTGTGAATTTGATCTTGCTCAATTCAATTACCCATATATCGCCACGGAACAATCCTGCAACCGGGTATTTTTTCAGGTATGCTTTTTTTGCTTTGTCGCCTGCAGTTCCTTCTGCTTTACTGAACACACCGGTA
>JAACZX010000122.1 GCA_009996555.1 Chitinophagaceae bacterium
CCACCAGGATAGTTATAGTGCCTGCTGTCTTTCGGAAGTGTGGACGAAGCTTCAAAACGGTGTGTATAGTTCAGGAACACCATGTTCTTATAATTGATCGCAGCTTCACCAAAGTAAGCGATCTGGCGAATAATGTATTGGTTGAATAAACCTTGGTTATTTCTGTTTAAACGGATACGTGTTGCAGGATCTGTATTGCTGCTGTCTCTGCGGGTGGAACTTTCAAGACGTGAACCATATACTGCAAACATTTCTGTTCTATAATCCTGCCACATAGTACCAAGCATGAGGCGGCCATTAAAGTTGCCCAGCGATTTTTTGAATGTAGCATTCAATGTATGGTTGTAACCGGCATACTTTCTGTAAAAATTATCAAGTGTGCCACCTTGTGCTGCCGTGGTGAGGTACGATTGTTTATGCACCAAACGTGAACCTTCCATATTATAGGTATCATAACCAAAGCGGCCTTGCAGGCTCACCCATTTTGCGGGGTTGATGTTAATACCAAGGGTATATGTGTAACGGTTGGTTACATCATGTGTGTTTACATATTTGGCATTCCACAATGGGTTGTCGATTTCAAGTAACGGATCTGTAGCATAAGCCAGCAGCTTATTACCGTTCCCATCTTCAATATTGGTGAGGTCAAGTTCTTGCGGCCAGCGTAAAAGATTGAGCAGGTAGCCGTTTGCACTGCGCATCGGACGTTTAAATTCTGTGCGTGCAAAAGATACGGAAGGAGTAACATCTATGAACTTGCCGATCTTGGTTGTATTGCTGATCCTTGCATTGTAACGTTTGTAGCTGTTGTAAGGAACAACACCTTCAATATCATTTAAGCTTCCGCTTACACGGAATGAATAATTCTTTCTGCCGAATGCCAAACCAAGATTGTGAGTTTGCGAAAAACCTGTTCTGAAAAAGTCATTAATATTTTTCATGATGCTTTTTCTGTCGGGGTTTTCGTTTGGTGGGCCGAAGTAAGTAAAGGAGTTTTGCTTTACACCACCTGTACCACCATGAAAGTTATCGGTAACACTGGGGAAACGTGTGATCTCAGAAATACGGAAACTGTTATCATACGTTACATCCAGCTTTTTACTTGATGCTGCTTTTTTGGTTGTAATAATGATTGCACCAGAACTTGCCTGGCTGCCATAAAGGGCTGTTGCTTCCGGTCCTTTCAATACTGTAATTGATTCAATATCGTTCGGATTTATATCAGCAATACGGTTTGTATAATCGTTATCACGGTTTGCACGGTCAAGCGCCAGACCAATAGTTCCTGCACCACCGCTTTCATTAATGGTTTGGTTATCCATCACAATACCATCAACAACAAAAAGCGGTTCATTGCTTAATGCCATTGAGTTAAACCCACGGATAACAATGGAGGAAGAAGCACCTGCAATACCATTGGTAGGTGTTACAGTAATACCGGCAATGCGCCCCTGCAATGAGTTCACAAAGTTTTCACGCTGTGTTTCCTGCACTTCTTTTCCGGTAACGCCTTGTGTTGAATAACTCAACTCACGTGGGTTACGTTTAATGTCCATGGCAGTTACAACAACCTCGCTTAATTGTTGCTTCTCTGCAGTTTCAACAAGGTTGAGGTTTACTGTTGTGTTATCACCAACGGTTACTTCGGTTGATTTGTAACCAAGGAATGAAAACAGCAGCACCTGTCCTTTTGATGCTTTAATTGTAAATGAACCAGCAGAATTTGTGGTGGTACCTGTACGGTTTCCTTTGATCCTTACTGATACACCGGGTAATGGGGAATTGTCGGCTGCATCTCTAATTGTTCCGGTTACAGTTTGCTCTTGTGCAATCGAAACAAATGAAAAGAAACAGCACATGCTCACAAGGAGCAAGTGTTTGAATTTTCTCATAATCATGTCAGTTTGATCACCCAATTTAGGGAATTAATAATTAGAAAAGTCAAATAAACCGCATAAACCTGCAAAAAAATGCAGACATTTTAAAGGCCGGCGGCAAAAAACGCAGACAAACTTTGCAATAGAATGCATGATTGATCAACTGTGTAAATAACAGCCAGGTCATTTTCAACTGATCATCAACTATTTTTGTTGAATAACATTAACTTACCGGCAAGGTTAATAACCGCAGCTTCATGAAACAGGTAAAGAACAACGATCTTTTTTACATCCGTCTGTCGTTTGTGCTCAGCACTGTTATCTGTGCTGTAAAATTTGTGGCTTGGTTTATTACCGGTTCATTGGTCATCTTGTCCGATGCGCTGGAGTCTATTATTAATGTAGTGGCAGCTGCGTTTGCGTGGTACAGCATTTATCTTTCAAACAAACCAAAAGATACCGAACATCCTTATGGTCATGGGAAGATTGAGTTTTTCTCCATCGGCTTTGAAGGAGCCATGATCCTGATAGCCGGGTTTGGTATATTAATACAGGCTGTTCTTTTGTTTTTTAATCCACCTGAACTGCATTCGCTGTCAACAGGTATTTGGCTCACACTGGCAGGCGGACTTGCTAATTTCCTGCTGGGGTATTTCCTGCTGCAGAAAGGAAAGTTAACCAACAGCCTTACACTACAGGGCAACGGCAAACATATTTTAAGCGACAGTTATTCAAGTGCCGGTGTGCTGGTGGCCATTGTGCTCATTTTGTTTACAGGGCATCAATGGATCGATCCGGTAGCTTCAGCCATTGCAGCAGCTATTATTATATATACAGGATTTAAACTGATGCGTAAATCGGTACAGGGGTTGATGGATGAAGTGGATATGAAGCTGGTGGACGAACTTGTTGCTATTGTAAAGGAACAGCGGCAACCCAACTGGATTGATATGCATAACCTGCGTGTACAACGTTATGGCAACTTTTATCATGTAGATTGCCATGTAACCATGCCTTATTATTTTTCGTTGGAAGAAGTGCATGATGAGATCACCAAGCTCGACCGCATTCTGAATGCTGACTTTAAAAAAGGAAGCATTGAATTTTTTATACATACTGATCCTTGTATTGAATCAAGCTGCACACACTGCCAGCTTAGCGAATGCAACGTGCGCCGGCAGGCTTTTGTAAAAACCATTGAATGGACAAAAGAGAACCTGCTGCCCAACCGTAAACATTCATTTCCTGAATAGTTTACTCTGTTTCTTCATAACTGAATCGTAATGGAGTAAGCGCTTCTATCAGAGGTTTTACACGATAAATGTTACGGTTGAATTTATTCCCCAGAATAATAATGGTAACAGAATCGGGAATTACCCTGTAGAATGTTGAATTGTTGCCATGCCACCATCCATTGTGATAGATGATCTTTTTATCATTGGCCAATGTGTACATGCGCCAGCCTAATCCATAATTGTGGATGCCGGGTTTTTCAAAGCTGTATGGTTGAAATGCAGAATCAAGCGTTGATTGTTTGAACAATTTGTTACTGTACAATGCCTGGTCCCATTTGAGCAGATCTTTTACAGTACTGTAAATATTTTTATCGCCGTAGGTTACATCAAGATAAGTAAATGCTTCCTGCACACCATTCCACATATACGATGGTGTAACCGTAGCAGAGTCGGCACGGTTGAACACTTTTGTATTGGTCATGTACAATGGTTTGAAAAAAGTTTCAGCCAGGTAATCGGCATACGACATGCCGGAAACTTTTTCAATGACCAATGCCAGCAATACAAAATTTGTGTTACTGTAATTGAACCGTCTGTTAACAGGGTACTGCAGTTCGGGTTTGTGAACGATCAATGTGTTCAATACATCTTCATTCGTCACTTTTACTTTGTTATCCCATTTCAGCTTTTCAAGAAAGTAGGCATAGTTGGGTAAACCGCTCCGCTGGTTCAGTAATATTTTCACCGTCATGCCTTCGTAAGGAAAGCCCGGGAAGAATTTTTGTAATGAATCGTTGATGTTGAGTTTGCCTTCTTCTGCCAGCTTCAACACCGCCATCGCTGTAAATGTTTTTGTGGTGGAAGCAATATGAAAAGGAGTAGAAGAAGTAATGGAATCGGTTCCTTTTAACCGAACCATGCCATTGTATTTCTCAAATACAATTTGTCCTTTTTTGGCCACAAGCATTCCTCCATTAAAACCTGAACGTTTTAATGATGAATCATAAAAGTCTTCTGCAATTTTTCTGCACCGGTCCTCTTCTTTTTGCGACAATACAGGAGCAGCCGTAATAGTGGCATTTGTGTCGTCTGTTTGTTTTTTTGCCGATGATGCGCCGCAACCCGTTAATAACAGAGATGCGGCTATATAATAAAAGAACGTTCGTTTTTTGGTTGGTCTCATGCTCAAGTCTTCAGTCTTTTTGTTAGACAAAAACAGGTTATAAACAATGTGTTGGTTGAAATTTTCCAAACAGTGAACTCTATTGCTGTTTGGTGGACTATCTTTGCGCTGCAAAATAAGCAAATCATACATACGATCATGGCAGAAAAAAAGACCACCAGTTATCCCAAAGACAAGATCAATATTTTATTGCTTGAAAATATCAGCGAGGCAGCTGTGCAAAATATTAAAGACAGCGGCTATGCAAGTGTTAAAAAACTAAGCGGTGCTTTAAGCGAAGAAGAACTCATCAAAGAAATAAAAGATGTGCACCTGCTGGGTATCCGTTCAAAAACACAGATCACGAAGAAAGTACTTGATGCAGCATCAAAGCTGCAGGCAATCGGCTGCTTTTGCATTGGTGTAAACCAGGTTGATCTGAAATATGCAACCACAAAAGGTGTGGTGGTGATGAATGCACCTTACAGCAACACAAGAAGTGTGGCTGAGCTGGTGATTGGTTTAAGCATTATGCTCATACGCCGCATCATTGATAAAAACAAAGCTGCACACGAAGGTATCTGGAACAAAGAAGCGAAAGGAAGCTATGAGTTGCGTGGAAAAACATTGGGCATTATCGGCTACGGTAACATCGGCAGCCAGGTGAGTGTATTGGCGGAGTCGCTTGGTATGAAAGTGATCTATTATGATGTGGTAACAAAACTGCCATTGGGCAACGCAGTACAATACAAGCATTTGAAAGATGTGCTTGGCAAGTCTGATATTGTTTCACTTCATGTGCCTGAAACAAATCAAACAAAAAACCTCATTAATAAAGCAGCACTGAAACAGTTTAAAAAAGGAGCCATCCTGTTAAACTATGCAAGGGGAGAAGTGGTGGATCTTGATGCATTGCGCCAGGCATTACTTGACAAACAATTATCAGGTGCAGCCATTGATGTGTTTCCATGGGAGCCAGAAAAGAATGGTGATCGTTTTCAAACACCATTGCAGGATCTGCCAAATGTTATTCTTACACCGCATATTGGCGGCAGTACAGAAGAAGCACAGGAAAATATTGGTGAAGATGTAAGTAACAAGCTGGTGCGTTTCCTTGAAGGTGGCACCACCATTGGATCGCATACCGTTCCTGAACTTGCATTGCCCGTGCAGGAAGGCACACACCGCATTCTGCATATTCATAAAAATGTGCCGGGCGTGTTGAGCCAGATCAATACACAGCTGAGCAAACATAACATCAACATTCTCGGTCAGTATTTAAAAACAAACGAACAGATCGGTTATGTGGTGCTTGATGTTGACAGTAAACTATCAAAGAAAGCTGTTGAGTTGTTGAAGGAAGTAAAAGAAACCATTAAGGTGCGGATGGTGTATTAATATCATCAGCAAGATGAACGATAAAAAGCCCCGGCATCTGCCGGGGCTTTCTTGTTTAGATGAAATTAAATCTTTCCGATATTTTCAATAAATACTGAAAACTTCGTAACTTCACAACATCAAACAAACAATATGAAACTCATCATACTCGGCGGTGGTTTTGGTGGCTTACGCCTTGCACGCCAGCTCAACAATAAGGAGGGATTTGATATTACACTCATCGACCGGTTCAACTATCACCAGTTTCAACCTTTGTTTTACCAGGTAGCTACAGCAGGGCTTGATGCAAGTAACATTTCTTTTCCATTGCGAAAAGCATTTCACAACAGTAAGAATGTTCGCATCCGCATGGCCGAAGTGGAAAAGATTGATACAGTTAACAAGCAGGTCGTTACAAACGAGGATACTTTCAGTTACGATTACTTAGTGATTGCCACCGGTGCCAGCACTAACTTCTTCGGCAATAAAAACCTGGAGCAACATGCTTTTCCTATGAAGAGCACTGTGGAAGCACTGCAGCTGCGTCATAAACTCATCCAGAATTTTGAAGATGCATTGCATACCGATGATGAAACTGCTTTGCAGCAGTTAATGAATATTGTGATTGTAGGTGGAGGGCCCACCGGTGTGGAACTAAGTGGTGCTATTGCTGAAATGAAAAAGTATGTGTTGCCAAAAGACTATCCTGAACTTGATTTCGGTAAAATGAATATTTATTTACTGGAGGGCACTGCTAAAACACTTGCTGCAATGAGTGAAAAGGCAAGTGAACACAGCCGTACTTATCTTGAACGCCTGGGCGTAACGGTAAAAACAAATGCATTGCTGCAGGATTACGATGGACAAACCGTTTCATTGAAAGATGGCAGCAGCATTCCATCCAAACTGGTGATATGGGCCGCAGGTATTAAAGGAAATATTCCTGCAGGTATTGATGCCACACTTATTGCAAGAGGCAACCGCATTAAAGTAGATGAATTTAATTTTGTGCAAGGCATGAACAATGTATTTGCCATTGGCGATATTGCTTACATGGAGGAAGAACATTTTCCCAATGGTCATCCACAGGTTGCGCCGGTAGCTATACAGCAGGCAACATTACTGGCAAAAAATTTGCAGGGTTTGCGCAAAGGAAAAATAGCTGAACCTTTCCGGTATTACGATAAAGGTGCAATGGCAACTGTGGGGCGTAATCTTGCGGTGGTGGATGTGCCAAAACCGAAATTGCATTTTGGTGGTTTTTTTGCATGGATCATCTGGATGTGTTTGCACCTGATGCTGATACTTGGTGTAAAGAACAGGTTCTTTGTTTTTGTTAACTGGTTGTACAACTATGTTACATACGACCAGAGCCTGCGGCTGATC
>JAACZX010000123.1 GCA_009996555.1 Chitinophagaceae bacterium
CCCTAATGATGTGTTTGGTTTTGCCATGATCAAAGATTTTATTCTGATGCGTTTAGGTGAAACGTATTTATTAAAAGCAGAAGCACAACTGAAGCAAAATAATACCACCGGTGCGGCAACAACCATCAACATCATTCGTGCAAGGGCAAATGCTACGCCTGTTACTGGCGCACAAATCAATATGGACTTTATTCTTGATGAAAGAGCAAGAGAATTGCTTGCTGAAGAGAACAGGAGAATGACGTTGATGCGTACAGGAACATTAGTTGAAAGAATAAAACGTTTGAACGTGCAAACAATCAATCCTGTTGTAGGTCTTTTGCCAAAGCATTTACTGATGCCTGTTCCACAAACAGAAATTAATCTGAATAAAGATGCGATCCTGGAACAAAATCCGGATTATTAATCAGGCTAATATTAGTGATAGTTCCGGAGGTGTTCTTCCGGAACTATCACATTCAGGAATTATTAATTTTATAAATATTTTGTATAGTTAAACGTAATGAAATAATTGACATCTGTAAACAAGGTTAGTAAATGAAAAATTGCGTGAATTTGATGTGCCGTTTTTTTGGTGGGCCGATGCTGCTGTTTTATTTATGCTTTTTTAGCAAAGTAACAGTCGCTCAAAAAGGGGCGAATGCGCTTGAAATTATCAATGTGGGCGAAGGCTGGGCAGGTAATTCTGTTAATACAGTGGTGTTTCGAAAGAACTCATTGGTTACATACAAAGAAGTTCAGTTCATTAGTTACTATGATGCTGATGGATTTGTAGTGTTGGGCAAACGAAAGTTGAATGAACAAACATGGGAATTAAAACGCACTGTATATAAAGGCAATATCAACGATGCGCATAACAGCATCAGCATTGCAGTTGATGGAAATGGTTACCTGCACATGGCATGGGATCATCACAATCATCCGTTGCGATATGTGCGAAGCAAAGAACCATTGTCGTTAGAATTAACAGAAAAAATGCCGATGGTTGGCAAGGATGAAGGTAAACTGAGTTATCCTGAATTTTATCATTTACCCAATGGCGATCTGTTATTCTTCTATCGTGATGGCGGATCGGGCAACGGTAATATGGTGATGAACCGTTACGATGTTGCTACGCAAAAATGGAGCCGTATTCAAACTAATTTAATTGATGGTGAAGGGAAACGCAATGCATACTGGCAGGCTTGTGTTGATGCAAAAGGAACCATTCATGTGTCGTGGGTGTGGAGAGAAAGCCCCGATGTGGCAAGTAATCATGATATGAGTTATGCCCTGTCGAAAGATGGCGGACGCAGCTGGCAAAAATCAACCGGTGAAGTGTATCAACTGCCGATTCGTATGGCAACAGCAGAAGTTGTTTGTACTATTTCGCAAAGCAGTGAACTCATCAACCAAACATCAATGACAACAGACGCAGATGGGAATGCAGTTATTGCGACTTACTGGAAAGGAAAAAATAATGTGCCGCAGTATAAGATCATCAGCAACACAGCAAAAGGCTGGACTGTAACCGATCTGGGTTTCCGCACAAGCAATTTCAGCTTAAGCGGCGCAGGCACCAAACAAATACCTATTGCAAGGCCGCAAGTGTTGTGCACAGGTATTGGAAAGAAAAAACAAATCATATTGGTTTTTCGTGATGCAGAAAGAGGCAATAAAGTTTCCATCGCCTGCGGCACACTTCAAAAAACAAATTGGAAAATAATTGACCTCACAACAAATGGAGTGGGAGCATGGGAACCAACGTTTGATACAGAATTATGGAAGAGCAAACAGCAACTGCATTTGTTTGTGCAACAGGTTACACAGGCCGATGCAGAGGGAGTGGTGAATACAAAGCCTCAGATGGTACAGGTGTTGGAATGGAGTTTAAAAAAGTAAATCAACTGAATGAAACAGTTCATCCGTAAAAGAAATTTGGTTGCAGCAGTTGTGTTGGCACTTGTAGTTAGTTCCTGCAGTTCAACCAAACAAACAGCACAAACAGTTTCGAAAGACGGTATTTTAACCATCATTGATAAAGTAAATACTTACTGGCAAACAACCAATCCTGTGCATGGCAGATCGTTTTGGGATAATGCAGCGTATCACACCGGCAACATGGAAGTGTATGCGTTGACAAAGAACGAAGCGTTTAAAAATTATTCAGAGGCGTGGGCTGTGAAAAACGAATGGAAGGGCGCAAAAAGTAATAACAAAGCTGAATGGAAATTTAATTACGGTGAGAAAGATGAGTATGTATTGTTTGGTGATTGGCAGATCTGTTTTCAAACTTATATCGATCTGTACAATCTTCAGCCAAGCGAGGTAAAGATTGCCCGTGCAAAAGAAGTAATGAGTTACCAGGTAAGTACAACCGAAAATAAATACTGGTGGTGGGCCGATGGTTTGTATATGGTGATGCCGGTAATGACGAAGATGTACAAGCTGACTGGTGATAAAATTTATCTCGAGAAACTCTACGAATACTATACGTACGCTAACAGCATTATGTACGATGCAGAAGAAAAAATCTACTACCGTGATGCGAAATATGTTTATCCGAAACATAAAACTGCCAGTGGCAAAAAAGATTTTTGGGCACGGGGCAATGGTTGGGTGTTTGCAGGGTTAGCGAAAGTATTACAGGATTTGCCGAAAGATGATGCACATTACAACGAGTATGTAGCGAAGTTTAAAGGCATGGCAGCAGCATTAAAAAATTACCAGCAGCCGGAAGGTCATTGGACAAGAAGCCTGCTGGATACAGCACAGTCGCCTGGTTACGAAACAAGCGGCACTGCATTTTTTACCTATGCGTATTTATGGGGAATGAACAATGGTTATTTAGATAAAGCCACGTATAAATCAACAGCATTAAAGGGTTGGAACTATTTGCAAACAATTGCATTGCAACCCGATGGTAAAGTTGGTTATGTACAACCGATTGGCGAAAGAGCTATTCCCGGGCAGGTGGTAGATAAAAATTCTACAGCAAACTTTGGTGTAGGAGCATTTCTCTTAGCGGCCTGTGAGCTTGTTCGTTTTACAAAAAAAAGAAATTATAAGAGTCAATTTCATATCAGCAGTTAATCGTAAGCCGGCTGTTTCTACAGCCGGTTCTTAAACACACAAAGAATTAAATCGATAATATGTTCAGCAGATTAGTAAGTCTATGTACCGCAGCATTGCTGCTTGTAAACAGCACAGTTTTTTCACAGATTAAAAATGATTGGGAAAACCCACAGTTGCTCGATGTAAACAAAGAAGCATCACATGCTTCTTTCATGTTATTTAATTCGCAACAGGATGTTGTTGCAGATGATTACGGTAAATCGCCGTTTCATCAATCGCTCAACGGTACCTGGAAGTTTACCTATGTAGATAAATATTCTGACCGCATTAAAGATTTTTACCGTACAGATCTGAATACAGGAGCATGGAAGGAGATTGCTGTTCCTTCCAATTGGGAGTTGCAGGGGTTTGGTGTTCCCATCTACACAAACATCGTTTACCCGCATCCAAAAAATCCTCCGTACATCGGGGAGAATAATCCCGTTGGAACCTACCGAAAAGAATTTACAGTTGCTGATAACTGGAATGATAAAGAAGTGATCCTGCATTTCGGTTCTATCAGCGGTTGTGCATTCATTTATGTGAATGGACAAAAAGTGGGTATGACCAAAGCATCAAAAACGGCTGCTGAATTCAACATCACCAACTATTTACAGAAAGGAAAAAATTTGTTGGCAGTTCAAGTTTTTCGCTGGCATGATGGAAGTTATCTGGAAGACCAGGATTTCTGGCGCTTCAGCGGTATTGAACGCAATGTGTTTTTGTTTGCCATGCCAAAAGCAACGGTGTGGGATTACTTTTTAAAAGCCGATCTCGACCCCCAATACAAAAATGGATTGTTTAGTGCAGATGTGAATGTGCGCCAGTTTGCAGGAAACGATCAAAACAACGGAACCCTTACTGTTGAGTTGTTTGACAAGCAGGGTAAAAAAATATTTAGCCAAAAGAAGGAGTATGTGCTGGGTAAAGACAGTATACAAAAAGTTTCTTTTGCAGGAACCATCAAGAATGTATTAAAATGGAGCGGTGAAACGCCGAACTTATATAATTGTGTCATCACCAATACAAGTGGCAAGGGAGTTGTAACAACTACTTATACCGGAATAAAAGTTGGTTTCCGTAAAGTGGAAATAAAAAGTGCACAACTGCTGGTGAATGGTGTGCCTATTGAAGTGCGTGGTGTAAACCGTCACGAACATGATGCGGTTACTGGTCACACAACTTCAAGAGAGTTGATGCTGAAAGATATTCAGTTGATGAAACAGTTTAACATCAACGCTGTTCGTTTATCGCATTATCCGAATGATCCGTTATGGTACAAGCTCTGCGATGAGTATGGTTTGTATTTAGTGGATGAAGCAAATATTGAAACACATGGTATGGGTGCAGAGTTCCAGGCATGGTTCGATAAAACAAAACATCCTGCTTACTTAGCAGAGTGGGCACCGGCACATTTAGATCGTATCAAACGTATGGTTGAGCGTGATAAAAATCATGCATCCATTATTATCTGGAGTTTAGGCAATGAGTGTGGCAATGGTCCGGTGTTTCATGATGCATATAAATGGATCAAAGAACGGGATAACAGTCGTCCGGTGCAATTTGAGCAGGCGGGTGAAGACTGGAATACAGATATTGTTTGCCCGATGTATCCACGTGTTGGTCACATGAAACGTTATGCCGATGATAAAACAAAAACACGTCCGTACATTATGTGTGAGTATTCGCATGCAATGGGTAACAGTAACGGTAACTTCCGTGAATACTTCGATATTATCCGCAGCAGCAAACACATGCAGGGTGGTTTCATTTGGGATTGGGTTGACCAGGGCGTTCAAACAAAAGACCTGAACGGTAAAACATTTTATGCATACGGCGGTGATCTTGGTGCTTTCTATTGGCAAAACGATGAGAATGGCGTAGCTGATGGTTTGGTGAGCAGCGATCGTACACCTGATCCGGGTTTGTATGAAGTAAAGAAAGTGTATCAGCCAATCGACTTCTATGCAAAAGATATTGCTAAAGGAATTATTACGGTAAAGAACCGTTTCGATTTCACCAATACCAATCAATACAATTTTGCCTATGCGTTATTGCGCAATGGTGAAACAGTACATGCGGGTGTGTTTAAAGCCGACGTATTACCACATGCAGAAAAAGATATTACACTTGAATTGCCAGCTGATAAAATGAATGATGATGCAGAATATATGCTCAACATTGTTGCAACAGTATCACATCAATCAGAAACTGCAGTATTGCCCTTCAACCATGTAATAGCAAATGAGCAGTTTGCAGTAAAAGGAAATTATTTCCAAGCAATTGTTGCGGCAAAATCTGAATTGCAGATCAAAAAAGAAACCGACAAGATCACATTCCAATAGCATCATCCGCAACTATCGTGTAAAAGATGGTATGCAGTTGGGTCGTTTCCCTGAGCCTTATTTCTGGCGCTCACCAACAGATAATGATTTTGGTAATGGTATGCCATGGAACTTAGGCATCTGGCGCAATGCGCATCAAAGCCGGAAAGTAAAATCGGTGAAAGCAGGTGAACAAACAGCCGACGGTCTTTCATTGAAAGTGGAATATGAATTGGCAGGTATTGCTGTTCCTTATACAATTGATTATTTAATACAGAACGATGGCAGTGTGAAAGTAACTGCATCAATGGATATGACGGGAAGAGACTTGCCTGAACTGCCACGCTTTGGTATGCGTATGCAATTGCCTGCGCAATATGATAGTTTGCGTTATTACGGTCGTGGGCCCTGGGAAAATTATATCGATCGTAAAGAAGCATCATTCCTCGGTGTGTATGCAGATAATGTGAGCAACCAGTTTTATCCGGGCTATATTCGTCCACAGGAGAGTGGTAATAAAACCGATGTGCGTTGGTTTACTTTAACAGGCAGCCGTGGGAATGGATTGCGTGTTGAAGGCGTGCAGCCCATCAGCTTTACAGCCATCAATCATTCGGTTGAAAGTCTTGATCCGGGTTTAAGCAAGAAACAACAACACCCAACTGATCTTCCACCGGATAGAAATGTTTATCTGAGCATTGATCTGAAACAACGTGGTGTGGGAGGCGATGACAGCTGGGGTGCATTACCACACGATCAATATCGTTTGCTCGATAAAAAATACAGCTACAGTTATATTATCCGTTTGTTGGATTAGTTTTAGTACATCTATTCAGAATTTGTGTCCTTTATGTATGCTCTGTGTTTTTCGTGTAACAGGGATGCATAAAGGACATGAAGTTAAAAGCCACTCGTAAATTGTCTTCGGGTAAACGATTTGAGTATAAACGTTTTTTAATCATGGTCATTCGCTACTGCATCTACCTAGGTTTCATTCTGCTTCTTACCGCAGGTTGCAACAGGCATTCAGCGGTAAAAACAAAACAAACAACCGTTACGCCAGATGGTTATACATTAGTGTGGGCCGATGAGTTTAACAGCAACGGTAAGCCCGATACAGCCAACTGGAAATACGAATATGGATTTGTGCGTAACGAAGAATTACAATGGTATCAACCGGAGAATGCGTTTTGTGAAAAAGGGTTGTTGGTGATTGAAGCAAGGAAAGAAAGTAAACCGAATCCACGCTACCAGGAAGGTTCAAACGACTGGAGAAGAAAACGGACAACGATCGATTATACTTCTTCCTGTATCATTACCGCCGGGAAACAGCAATGGTTGTATGGCCGTTTTGAAATGCGTGCACGAATTGACATACGTAATGGTTTATGGCCGGCTTGGTGGACGCTGGGTGTAAGCAAGCCATGGCCTGGCAATGGAGAAATTGATATTATGGAATTCTATCGTGGAAAGTTGCTGGCGAATATTGCATGCCTCGGCAGCAACCGCAAAGCTGAATGGTATAGTAATACGTTCAATATCGATTCAATGGGAGAAAAAAAATGGGCCGATGAGTTTCACGTGTGGCGCAT
>JAACZX010000124.1 GCA_009996555.1 Chitinophagaceae bacterium
ACAACTCTTCAGCTTTTGTTAAGCTGCCGTTCAGCTGTATTTTATTGACAGTTGTGCGATGTACATATTCGTTCAACAAAGCTTCACTGCTATTGAAAAATTCTTCAACAGTAAAACCAAGTTTTGCTACTTTTTCAAGCGCTTGTTTTTCTGTTACAAGAAATGAATTACGTAATATCAACACAGGATAAGGAACATGATGATGTGCAAATACATTTTTCAATTCAAGCCAATAGGCCAGCTCTCCCCCTCCGCCGATAAATGCGATATTGGGAAGAATCGTATCCTGGTACAAACCACGCAGAATTACATTGGGGCTGAAACGTTCGGGATGCTCCTGCAACTCCTTCAACATTTCTTCTTTTGTAAACTTAATCGTAGTGTTAGCTACAGCAAATCCATCTCCATCTGCTTCAATTCGTTCACGCAGGTCTTCATCAAAATAAAATAAGTTGATCTCTCTGCCACCAGCTTGTACTTTGTACTGTTGCTGATCGAGTGCCGCAATGGTTTGTGCCACGAGTTTCGCTGAAGATCGGTTGAGCAATTCATCTTCAAACACAGGAATCATCTGTTGTTTCAGTTCTTTCGCATCAGCATTGATCACAATCAAACCAAAACGTTCGAACAGGAAATGCACAAACGCAAATGTTGCGTCCTGCATAGTTGCTTTTTCTTTGTACGAAGCAAGTAAAGCATCCACAATTTCTTTACCATGCGGCTCCACCAATAACTGTCCGCTGATAGCATGTATAAGTTGAGTAATGTTTTTATCAATGATCATTCTTCCAAACGCACCGTTCTGCTGTGTGGCCCATTGGTATTTTACACCGTTGACTGTTGCATAACTCAACTCTTCAAAATCGGCATCTTCACTACCCATGTAATACACGGGCACAAAATTGTATTGCGTTAATTCCTGCTTTAAGGTATCGGCCAGTTTAATGGCATGCAGAATTTTATAAATGAAGTATAAAGGGCCTGTAAATAAATTGGGTTGATGTGCAGTGGTGATGGTGAATGTATTTTCCTGCAAAAGCAGATCAATATTACGGTTAACTGCTGCTGACTCACTTATTGCACCGTACTGCTTTTTTAAATGACTCACCAACACTGTACGGTTGGTTGCAAACGCCGAACGCTCTGCAATAGCATGTTTAATGCCTTCCAGGTTTGGACGATGTTTATAAAACGGCTTTAATGCCGAAGCATCGTCGAGATAATCCAATACAATATTCGAAAAAGCAGCCGTGTTACGGTAAGTGATCCGTTGCGATGTACAGTCCATACGTTTTGTAAAATTAGGAACATCCTGACGGTTACACACAACCGCCCGACAAGTTTTCACATTCCTTTATTTCAGTTCGTAGGCAACTACCGAATTTTTCCAGAAAGTGGGGACGTATACGATGCGTTTCGCAGCATCATAACCAATATCAGCTGAGTTAATTTTCTCTGCACGACCGTCGAGCAAGACCTGCTTGGTTCCGTCGGCATTTACATAGTAAACAACACCGCCCCAGGTTGATACAAGGAAGTCTCCACCACTCACATTCTCGATACCATCTGTACCTCCTTCCATTCCTTCGGCCAGCTTGGTTAACGATCCATCTTTTTCCATGCGATACATACTACCTGCATCCAGCACATACAAACTGCCCTTGTGCTTTAAAATTCCATTTGGCCCTTTCAGTTTTGAACTGTCAAGCAGAAGTGATGCCTTGCTGTTCTTTACTTCGTACACACGTCTTGCACGAGAGTCGGTTACATACACAGTTCCATTTTCATCGGCCGATACATCATTTAACCCTCCGGCACCTTCAACTGTTATGCGTTCAATAACAGTTCCGGTAGTTACATCGATCACCACCAGTTCGGTAAGATCGGCAACATATAGTTTGTTTTTATGTAACCCCATTCCTTTCGGAGCCTGCAAACCACTCACCCAATCTACTGCAATGATCTTTCCATCCAAACCTACTTTACCAACAGATCCTTTGCCATCACGTTCCCATGGTTGCCCATCAATATTTGTTACATACAAAACATTGTTCTTTCCATCAAACAAAACAGATTCAGGAACTTTTAACAGCGTATCGGTTGACCACAATTTTACGAGTTGATGTTGTGCCGTTGCTGTCAACAAAATGACTGTGAACGAAAAAAACAATGCAAGCTTTTTCATGTAGATATATTTTCTGTTTGAAAAGTAAACAGCAAATTATGAAAACCTTTTGGGATTATAGGGATTGATATCCACACTTGGATTTTCACCATTGGCAATTTCAGCAACAAGCTTACCTGTTCCCGCACCAACGCTTAACCCAATCATTGCATGTCCGGTTGCAATAATGGCGTTCGACTTTATTTTACCGATATAAGGCAAACCATCAGCCGAACAAGGCCGGTACCCATACCAGATATTTTCAGGTGATGGAGCAGGTATTTTAAACTGTGGTACAAAACGTTCAACTGCCTGTAAAATTCCTTCAACTCGTTTATAACGTGGAGGCGTTTTGGTTGAAGTGATTTCCATGGTGCCACCAAAACGAATTTTATTACCATCCATTGGCGTGATAGCCACACGACCTTCCTGCAATACGGCCGGATGATTGAATGTGAAAGGTGAATCTTCCAATGTAACAGAATAACCACGGCCAGGCATGAGTGGTAAATTTAAATTAAGTTTTGCCGCCATTTCTCTCGACCAGGAACCTGTTGCAATCACCACTACATCTGCATCGTAACGTTGGTTGTTGCAGAGAACTGTTTTGATCTGATCATTACTCATTTCAAAACCGGTTACCTCCTGTTTCGAAATTAACTGCACGTTTTTTTGCTTGAGTATATTGATCAAGCCTTTCATTAATTTCTGCGGATAGAGATGCGCATCGCATTTAAAATACAACGCACCACGTATGTTTAGTTCAACCTGTGGCTCCATTGCCTGCACTTCTTCTTTCGATAACATCAATGCTTCCAAGCCAAGTTTATGTGCTGTCTCTGCGACATGATGCGAATGTTCTTCGTTTGCTTCGGTCTGATACATTTCCAGCAAACCCTTTTTTTCATAAGCAAAATTAAAACCGGGAATCATTGCCCACTCTTCATACAAGTGTTGACTCAGCAACGCAATATCACGGAGCGGGACAGCCGATTCTGCCACATGCTTTGCAGTAGCGCTCTTCATAAATTTTAATCCCCAGGAAATCAATGCAGCATTTAAACGAGGTTCTACATAAAACGGACTTCTGGAATTCCACATCCATTTCAACCCTTGTTTAACAATACCCGGCGTTGCCAATGGAATAAAATGGCTCGGGCAAACATAACCTGCGTTGCCATACGAACAGTTATCAGAAAAATCATCTTTATCCAACACCGTTACATCCCATCCGCTTTGTTGCAGATAGTACGCTGAACTTAAACCAATAATGCCACCGCCGATTACAATTGCTTTGCCCATTGTTACGAGTTCTTTATTTTAAACATCCGCTACTCTGAACGGTTTCACTTCAATTGTTTTCCAAACACCATCTTTAATGTAAGGTTCGTTTGCATACCAATGCTCAAACTCTTCTTTCGTTTCAAACTGAACGATCATGATCGAACCCCGCATCTTTCCTTCTTCGTCAAGTGTTGCTCCGCCGATCACTAAATTGTTTTGCTCTCTTAATTTCTTTGCACCTGCCAAATGAAACGGACGTACCTGCATTCTTCTTTCCAATGCTTCTTCATCTGTTCCATCCTGTGCGATGATGACATATTGTTGCATAAAAACCTCTCCCCTCGTTCCCCTCTCCTCCAGAGAGGGGAGGCCGAACTTTTAGTTATGAATGATATTGCGAATTGACAATTGAACTGCTCTCCGATATTCTTCTTCGCATCTCATAAATCCCACTAATCCTATAAATCACGGTTCAGATTACCTGGAACCCATGAGCATACGGATCATCTTCCTTATCAATGCTGATGGTATTGTAACCATAGATCTTTGCCCAACCTTCAATACCCGGACGAATAGCTTTGATACCATTCGCTTCTAACTCTTCTTCAATAGTGCCAATAAACTTACTGCCGATAATACTTTCGTGAATGAACTGATCGCCTTTCTTCAACTTGCCTTTTGCATACCATTGTGCCATGCGTGCAGAAGTTCCTGTGCCGCACGGACTGCGATCAATTGCTTTATCGCCATAGAACACGGCATTGCGTGCTGTTGATGTTGGATCAAGAACGGAACCCGTCCATAAAATATGACTACAGCCATTGATCGTTGCATCCTGCGGATGAACGAATGTATATTTTGCGTTGATGTTCTTCCGCAACTCTCTTGCCCATGCAATGAGTTTATCAGCTGCATAATGTTCAAGACCTTTAAAATTTTTCTGCACATCAACGATGGCATAAAAATTTCCACCATAAGAAACATCAATCACCAACTCACCTAACTCCGGACAATCAACAGTTAATTCTGTTGAATGTAAAAACGAAGGCACATTGGTTAATTTTACTGACTGTACCTTAAGCCTCCCCTCCGGGGAGGTTTGGTGGGGCCTATATTCAATCATCACCAATCCCGCCGGCGCTTCCATTCTTATCACGCCCAGCGTTTTCGGAACAATCAATCCTTCTTCTACAGCAATGGTAATGGTACCGATTGTTCCATGTCCGCACATCGGCAAACAACCACTTGTTTCAATGAACAACACTGCTACATCGTTCTGCGGATCATGCGGTGGATATAAAATACTTCCACTCATCATATCATGACCTCTTGGTTCAAACATCAATCCTTTTCTGATCCAATCATACTCTTTCAAAAAATGTTGACGTTTTTCGCTCATATTCTTCCCTTCCAATGCAGGGCCACCTTCCGCAACCAACCGCACAGGATTGCCACAGGTATGCGCATCTATACAATGAAACACCCAACCGCCAAACCGATTGAGTGTACTATTGGGATATTTTTTTATGATTGGTTGCTCCATTGTTCATTTCGGAAATTAAACAGTTGATTTTGTTAACTCATTATTTACGGTTCTTATAATTCCCAATAGGTTTTCATTCTTCAATTCATCGGGCAACAAACCGTTGCTCCAGTTTTGAAAAGCGATCGGCCGTGCAAAACGTTTGATGCCATCCGCACCAACGCTTGTAAAACGACTGTCAGTTGTTGCAGGAAAAGGACCACCGTGTTGCATGCTCAAACAAACTTCCACACCGGTTGGCACACTATTCAAGATAAAACGACCGCAAATATTTTTTACCGCTTCCACTAACTCATCATGCTTGAGTATATCATTCTCTGTTGCCATGAGTGTTGCTGTTAACTGTCCCTCGAGATGTTGTGCCACTGCCAGCATCTCTTCTTTGTTTGCACAACGTATAATGAGTGAATAAGGACCAAATACTTCCTGGTGCAAAACAGGATTCTTTAAAAATGCCTGCGCACTTGCGGTTGCCACAGTTGCTAATCCCTGCAAACCGCCGTCAGGGTTTTCAACCGCTGACGGGGTTTCCCCCTCCGCAACCAAATGCACTTCATCCTGCATCAATGCCAGTTCTTTTTTCGCAGCATAAGCTTTTGCAATGCCAGTATGCAACATGGGTGCAGGTTGTATTTTTTGAATAGCTTTCCCCAAATCATGTGTAAAGGTTGTTAACGCTTCACTTTCTATACCAATAATAAGACCGGGATTGGTACAGAACTGACCAACACCTAATGTGATGGAGCCTGCATACATATTTGCAATATCCGTTGCAGCTGCATTTAATTTTTCCGGCAATAAAAACACGGGATTCACGCTGCCCATTTCTGCAAATACAGGAATGGGTTCTTTACGTTCGTTGGCCCAATCGAATAATTGTTTACCTGCACCATACGAACCCGTAAAGCCAACTGCTTTTGTATGCGGATGCTGAATCAATGTTTTTCCAACCTCTATACTTTTTCCATACACATGTTGAAACACGCCCTTTGGCAAATTGAGATAAGCTACTGCTTTGTGGATAGCATCAGCTACAATCTCCGATGTATGTTCATGCGCCGGATGTGCTTTTACAATCACCGGACAACCGGCTGCTAACGCACAAGCTGTATCGCCACCTGCAGTTGAATAAGCAAAGGGGAAATTACTTGCACCATACACCACTACCGGGCCAAGCGGCACCAGCATTTTTCGGATGTCCGGTTTCGGTGGCACTTTATCAGGAATCGCTGTATCAATTCTTGCTTCCAACCAATCACCACGTTCGCATGCGTCGGCATAACTGTTCAATTGAAAAATAGTGCGGCCACGTTCGCCACGTAATCTTGCTTCGGGCAAATTGGTTTCCCGCATTGCCACTTCAATTAAATGATCGCCGCAACTTTCCAATTCCTTTGCAATAGCACGCATCAATGCGGCTCTTTCTTTTAAACTTTTTTTGCGGTATACATGAAAAGCATTCCATGCTTCCTGCATGCATGCATTAATTTCCTGTACTGAAGTATCAGTATAACTCATTGTTCGTTTTTTAGTCGTTTACAAAACAGGTCGAGCAGCAATACCATCGTTAATGATCTTCAAAATACGATCACGCTCACTGCCCTGTAAAGTTAAACGAGGACCACGAACATATTCACTTCCAATTCCTGTTTGTGTAGCGGCTAATTTAATATACTGTACCAGCTTAGGAACGATATCGAGTTCAAGCAATGGCATGAACCAGCGATAGATGGCTGTAGCTTCTGCGATCTTGCCTTCTTTCACCAGGTTATAAATGGTAACAGTTTCTTTCGGGAAAGCACAAACCAATCCTGCCACCCAGCCATCTGCACCGAGGCATAATTCTTCCATCGCCAGCGTATCTACACCACAAAGAATTTTTAAACGGCCACCAAAGCGATTGATCAAACGTGTTACATTGGTTACATCTCTTGTGCTTTCTTTTACTGCTGTGATATTGCTGCACTCGATCAACTGTTCAAACATATCGAGCGTTACA
>JAACZX010000518.1 GCA_009996555.1 Chitinophagaceae bacterium
CAACAGCAGAAAACTATTTACGACCTGATAGAGTTTGAACATGCTTATGCGCCACCTTATTCATCTGCAAAAGATCCGGTAAACATGGCTGGTTTTGTTGCCGAAAATATTTTGCTTGATCGTTTGCGGGTGTTTTACTGGGATCAATTAAAAGCAATTCAGCCAGAGGACCTGTTGATTGATGTTCGCCGAAAAGACGAATATGAAAAAGGTAAGATTCCCGGAGCCATTAACATTCCTGTTGATGAGTTGCGTTACCGGCTTGATGAAATTCCCAGAAACAAACGCATTTACATTTACTGCGAAGCAGGACTCAGAGGCTACCTTGCACAACGTATACTAAGACAAAACGGCTGTACAGATGTGGTAAATCTTTCCGGCGGTTATTACCTCTGGAACATTTGTACTGCTGAGCTTCAGTTCTTGAAAAAAAAGGAAGCTTTATTGTTGAGTAATTAAGAAAAGGGAATCTGTCCTGCTCTTACCTTTGCACTCGTTATGACGCAAACTTCTTCTTCCCAAAAAGCTGTTGCCAACTGGCTGCTGTTTGGTGTGTTTATGCTTATTGTTCAGATATTACTGGGCGGCATTACCCGCTTAACAGGCAGTGGCTTAAGTATTACAGAGTGGGATGTGGTAACAGGTACGTTACCGCCACTTAACGAAACCAGGTGGATGGAAGAGTTTGCCAAATACAAAGGCACGCCGCAATATCAATTACTCAATACCGATTTTACACTCAGCGATTTTAAATTCATTTTCTTCTGGGAATGGTTTCATCGCTTATGGGCCCGTTTAATGGGGATGGTATTTGCTGTTGGATTTATTTACTTTTTAGTACGGCGGTATTTTAAGCAGGAAATGATCAAACCTTTATTGATCCTGTTTTTGCTTGGGGCATTACAAGGTGCTGTTGGCTGGATTATGGTGGCAAGTGGTTTGGTGGGCGATGCAGTTTATGTAAAACCTACAAGACTTGCACTGCATTTCATTCTTGCAATGGGTTTGCTGTGTTACACATTCTGGTTTGCATTGCAACTGAAAGTAAAAAAGGAAGAAATAACTGCCAATAGTTCTGCTCACCGGTTTACATTATGGATAGTTATATTATTGCTCATTCAACTTGTTTTCGGAGCATTAATGGCTGGCCATAAAGCAGCTACTGCAGCACCAACATGGCCGCTGATCAATACCGAATGGATTCCTGCAGCATTATTTAAAGACTCACCATGGCTCATTAATTTTATTGAGAACAAGATCACCATTCATTTTATACATCGTGGGTTGGCATATCTGCTAAGCATCATGATCGTTGTTTGGTATTACCGCACAGCAAAAGTAACAGGCAGCGATCTGTTTAAAGTAACCCGTTTTCTTCCGTTGTTTCTTGTGTTGTTGCAGGTAGTTTTAGGTGTAGCTTCTGTTCTTTCATCACCACAAATTATTCCTAACCACTGGGGTTTATTTGAATGGATGGCACAGCTGCATCAATTGGTTGGCATGTTCCTCTTACTAAGTTTTATTTGGGTGTTGTATATTGTTCGAAAAAAACAAACAGTATAGCGCTGCAACATAAGTAGTGTTCTACTTGTAATTGTTTTCTTTTCCGTAACTTCTGCCCCATGAAGAAATACCTTCTTGGAATATGGTATTCGTTCCCTGTTCAATTGATCTTTCTGCATTTCAGAAAATATCAACTGTTACTGTTATTCTGGTTTTTACTTGCAAGTGCAGTGAGTGGCGGATTTATGAATACATACGGAGCCAATTCACTTTTTCTTTCGCCGGAGTACCTTGGCAAAGTTAATTTTTTCAGTAGCTTTTTGGTAGGCGCTGCTTTTGGTGGTTTTGTAATGAGTTGGAACATTACAACGTTTATTCTGTTCAGCAGTTACTTTAAATTTTTAGCTACCACAGCACGGCCATTCCTTAAATACTGTATCAACAACGCAGGCATTCCTGTTCTGTTCATCATTAATTATTTCATACAGATCGTTCGGTTTGGTAAGTACAAAGAACTGATGAACGAAGGCGAGATTCTCTTCATCATGTTTGGCTTCATTGCAGGCTTGGTGTTATTCCTGCTGTTTTCGATGTTGTATTTCTATGGTTCAGAAAAAGCAATATTGAAAAATATGCAGCCGTTGCTCAGAGATCCACAGCAATTTAAACAGCAATTTAAACCTGAGCATAAGGCCGATAATCATCAGCAGATAATTACGGTTCATTATTTTCTCACCAGCTTCCTCACATATCGTAAAGTGAGAAATGTAACGCATTACAGCAGATTGTTTCTTGATGTGATCTTTAAACGTCATCACTTCTCTGCAGTACTGGCCGTCATACTTGCATTTCTTTTACTGGTGATCTATGGTTTGTTTCTTGATCTTCCATTTCTGCAGGCACCTGCTGCTGCCAGCATTTTTGTTTTCTTTTCCATTCTTATAGGTGCATCAGGTGCATTGGCGCATTGGCTCGACACATGGAGTATTCCGGTATCAATTATCCTGGTACTGATTTTTCAACTGCTGTTTCGGTATGAATATATTGATATACGCAACAAAGCATTTGGATTGAACTATGAGAAAAGAGAGCTGCGGCCGGTGTATACACTTTCTTCGCTTGTATCACTCTGTACACCTGAGCAAATGAAGAAAGACAGCCTCAACATGATACAGCTACTGGAAAACTGGAAGAAAAATCAACAGGAAGAAAAGCCTTTGTTTTACGTGATCAATGTAAGTGGCGGAGGAAACCGTTCTGCAACCTTTGCTGTAAACATGCTTTGCAAACTGGATAGTATGATGAAGGGAAAGCTGATGCAGAAAACGGCGTTGTTTTCAGGAGCATCGGGCGGCATGCTTGGGCTCACGTATTACAGAGAGCTGTACCGGCAAAAGCAAAACGGAAAAATAACTTCATTCAGCAACAAGGAGATATCAGCCAACATTTCTAAGGATCTCCTGAATCCTATTTTCTCGGCATATATTACAAGGGATCTTGTTACGCCTGCTCAGAAATTTTCGGTTGGCCCTTACCGTTTCGTTAAAGACAGGGGTTATGCATTTGAAGAACAGTTCAACAACAATACCGGCAATATTTTGTCAGGCTTGCTGAAAGATTATAAAGCTGATGAGTTATCAGCAAAGATCCCGTTAGGTATTTTCAGCTCAACCGTATCGCAGGATGGCAGAAAATTGATGATCTGCAGTCAACCGGTTAGCTTCCTGATGCGTCCAAAAATTGATAGCTTGAGAGGAATTACAGCCGAACCGGATGCCATTGATTATGCGGCATTCTTTAAAGATCTCGATCCTTACAATTTACGGATACTGACTGCTCTTCGTATGAACGCCACGTTTCCGTATGTGTTACCCAATGTGTGGCTTCCCACCAAACCAATTGTTGATGTAATGGATGCAGGGTTAAGAGATAATTATGGCCAGGAAATAACACTGAGATTTTTACATGTATTTGCAGAATGGATCAAAGCAAATACATCGGGTGTTGTGTTCATTCAAATACAGGATCGAAAAAAAGGTGTGTGGGAAAACGATCTTCCTGCACCGGGCATTGGCGATATATTGTATAAGCCTGTAACAACCTTGCAGAATAATTTTTACAAAGTACAGGATTATATGCAGGAGAGTATGCTTAGTTATTCAAAAGCAGCAATACCGCTTCACCGTTTTTTATTCATGTATCAACCACCGGAAAATAAAAAAGGTGCAGCACTGAGTTTTCATTTAACCACAAGAGAAAAATACGATATAGCTGAAGCAGTAATGAATGAAGGAAATGAACGTACCATACAACAGTTGCTGTTATTGCAACAGACAATACAAAAAAATTAAGGCATTAACAATGAGTAAGCAGCCGGAAGCACTTTAACGTGAAAAGAAGCAGCTGTTGTTTTACCATCGCCATCAATATGAAAAGGAGCATCATCAGTATTGCTGATCACTAATTCATCTGTTTGAAAATAGGTAATGCCATGCCGCTTTCTGAAATCAGCTGTAAAGGTTCCAAACCTGATATGCCAGAGAATACGGATAAGCACAAACACAATATTTGCTTTTTCAACAGCAACAATATCCAGCTTACCATCCTGTAAACTTGCCTGCGGTGCAATGGTGAATTGATTACCAAACTGGTTACTGTTGGCAATACTGATGAAGTAAGCTTTTAGTTGAAGATCTGTTTCTTTTGAATGAAGTGTGAACCTGTAAGTGCGCATACGGAAAAGGTTCTTTAGTGTAAGTTGAATGTACTTACTGAATCCTCTTTTCTGCTGCCTGTCGAAATCATGCGCCACCTGTGCATCAAACCCAATGCCGCTGAGCATACAGGAAAAATGTTCATTAATGAGAAAGGCATCAATGGGCTGGGGCTTTCCGTTTAACACTACATCCATTGCCTTATTAAAATCAGTTGGAATACCGGCAGCAAGTGCCAGGCCGTTACCCGATCCACGGGGAATAATACCAATATTCACCGGCATATTCCTGATAGCTGCTGTAATGGTGCTTACTGTACCATCGCCGCCGGCAATAACAACATCGGTAATTTTTTCATCAGTTATCTTTTCTTTTAACCATGAGTAGTCAGCATCTGCACGGCTATGTTCAATACAAAAATCAACACCGGCTTTATTGCAACAATCAGATATGAGTTGATGCAGGGATATTCCTTTTTGAACTCCTGAACGTGGGTTGAATAAAAAAATAAAGCGACGATGCATAGCACGCAAAACTACAGGTGAAAAGATAAATAAAGTTAAAAAAGCCCTTATCTGCGTGTGTACAATACATCTCTGTTATAAATCCACACTGCATCCTGCAAATAATTCGTTGCCCGGCGCCTGAATAATGAACCCAAAAGGTTGATTGTATTTCCACTGATAATTATGGCATATCCAGGTCCTCTTTTCTTTTGCGATATGAGTATTCCTGTTATAACAGCTGCACTGCCAAACAGGGGTAAGATGTTTGCAGTTCGTTTGTTCTTAAGATATTTATTAAAATTGACTGTTGCTTCAGGCGAGATCAGCATCAGGTTTTTTACCGTTTGTGTTTCAAGTTGCATCCCGTTCATGCTGATGCGGTTGTTCAAACGAAGTGTTTTTTGATTGTATTGCATGCGCAATGAATCGATGTTATTCTGTGCTCTTGTATACATTCCAAATACAATAGAACAAAAAAGAATTAAGGAACGAAATTTCATTAGCTGGTTACTTATTTAAAGTCCAATTTCGGGTATACTTTTTAATAGCATTATTACTCTAAGTATATAATAATTAAAAAACTAACATGTACTAATTATATCAACCCCTTACCTTTGCTACAAACTAACTCTTAGCAAATGAAGCATAAAACCTTACGGCTATTGCTATCCGGTTTATTATTTTTTGCGGCATTTGCTTTTTTCTCTCTCTTGTTTGTACTTAATCTTGATAAGAACGAACGTTTTTTCCTGATCGTTCAGTCGCTGCTGTTTATTTTTCTTGCTTCCGCAAACTACACCGACAGAAAAAAAGTACTTCTGGGGCAACGAAGAACACACATGATCATACTCATTGTTTTAGCCGTTGTACTTTCTATTAACGGATATATGCTTTTCTCCAAAGGGCGAGCTGTGTCTGCTTTTTCAAATCTGTCGCATTATTTTGAACCGGCCGCTTAACAGCATTTACCATTTCAACAAAGCACTCGCCCATGTAAAGCCGCTGCCAAATGCAGCAAGACAAACAAGATCGCCTTCTTTTATTTTTCCGGCTTCCCACGCTTCACACAAAGCAATTGGTACCGATGCTGCAGTTGTATTGCCATACTTCTGAATATTGTTGAATACCTGTTCATCATTCAACTTCAGTTTTTGCTGTACAAACTGTGCAATCCGAAGATTTGCCTGGTGAGGTATCAGTAATTTTAAATCTGCCGGTTGGTAATTATTTGCAGCTAACGCTTCCATAATTACTTCCGGAAATTTTACAACTGCTGTTTTAAATACAGAAGGGCCATCCATGTTTGGAAAGTTTTCTGCCTTTTCAACCATTGCATGGCTCATGAACATATCACCTATTTCCGCTTCATTGAATGTAGCCGATTGTTCTCTCCAATGGTTAGCATGTGTGCCGGGGTTGAACATTGCCAGTATTTCTGCATCTGTTCCATCGCTGTGTAAGTGCGTGCTTAAAATACCACGGTTCTCATCATTTGTTGATTGTAATACAACAGCACCTGCACCATCACCAAAAATCACACTCACATTTCGTCCTCTTGTTGAAAAATCAAGTCCGAAGGAATGCTTCTCAGCTCCAACCACAAGAATGTTTTTATACATACCTGTTTTAATAAACTGATCAGCAACTGAAACAGCATATACAAAACCGCTGCATTGGTTACGCACATCCAATGCACCCACTTGCTTCATCTTCATTGCTCGTTGCAGCAATACACCACAACCGGGAAAATAATAATCTGGGCTAAGTGTTGCAAAAACAATGAAATCAATATCATTTACGGTTATGCCTGCCCGTTCTATAGCAATTTTTGCAGCTTCCACACCCATTGTGGTTGTGGTTTCCTGTGTGCGGTGCGCATAGCGACGTTCCTTTATACCAGTACGCTCCTGTATCCATTCATCAGTGGTATCCATGTACCTGGTCAGTTCATTATTCGTAACAATATTTGATGGTACATACATACCAATACCGGCAATTTTACTGCGAACCATACGGCAACCAATTTAAAAAGTAAGTTAGCAAATAGAACGGATATGAAACTGTTTCAAAACAAACTGTTACAATGGCAAATAAAAAAGGGGCAATGCCCCTTTTCGTATTTTGCTGAAGACTGTTATTAAAGAATTTCCCAAACTTCATTACCACGGAGTAATTTGTCGAGGTTGCCCACGCCCTTTGTACCAATTGCCTCGTCGATCTGCAATTGCAATACATCTTCGTAGCAGGCACGCTCAGTTTC
>JAACZX010000519.1 GCA_009996555.1 Chitinophagaceae bacterium
TGGATGCACCGATCCGCCGGATTACCAGTGCCGATGCACCCATGCACTATGCACCAACATTGGTGGGAGCTTATTTGCCGGATGTACCACGTACTGTAAAACTGGTGAAGGAAGTGATGTATATGAAAAAGTAATGTTGAAGTAAAATATGTACAAAAGCCGATCAATTTGATCGGCTTTTTTGGTATCTGGACAAATATTTGAAACTATAATTTTTTATTCGAAAGATTTATATCATATTTGCCACGGTTTTTCATAGGATATTGGATTTTAAACGAAGCTGGATTTCTATCCGGCTTTTATTTTTTTAAGCATAGAAAATCCTGCCGCATTGCGGAATTACAAGAATAGGGCATAAAGGCATTACGGCATCAGACCTTCCACAAAAAGCCGAAGGGTGCTGAGGAGTAACCAAACAAAGCCGTAAGTGATAAATACAAGCGAAAGACCCAAAGCTGAAATCTTAACTGCGATCTTCCAGGCAGGTTGCGTAGAAATTGAACTCAACTTCATAGGGATTGGTTTTGGTACATATCAAAAGTAGTCATCATTCAATTCAAAAACAATCGGAGAAAACCTGTATTTTTTGTCGGTAATTACTGAGCCGTTTTTAGTGCCAGCTACGTAGTTGAGTAGCGTAAAATGTCCATTCAGGAGTGTTAATAATGCTGTTTGAAGGTGTTCGATACCATGGACTTATCTTTTTTTCGTTCAAATTATTAAGCACATGAACATCCTGTGCCGGCATATAGCTTTGAGCTAATAAGAAAATCAATTGCCCACTTGTTTTGTGCCTTGCCACATCCATTACAATTACAGCATGGCCCGGCGATCCTCCTTTTATCAGCACATCGCCACTGCACAGTTGCGACCATTCTTTACGTTTCAGTTCCTTTTCAAGTGATAGTGTACCACACATGCCAAAAACTGTTTCAAGATAGGATTGCCAGCCCCGATGCCTGTAGTGATCCCAGCAGTATTTTTTACCGGCATTATCAGCAAAACATACCGGCTTGTTCTGTTGTTTTAAATGTTCGGCCCGCAGGCGCATAACAGCATCTGCACATTGTTGAAGATCTCTGTTGCCAACGGTTGTTGTGAGCACTGCGTATTGTGCAGTCTGGTTGCTTTTCGGTGAACCATTGTAGAGATAAACTGTTCTGTCGGTCTTTAATTTCTGGTGACGTAAGAAATATCCAAAGCTGTTTTGCTGAAGCTGAACACGCTCATAACCATCAGGCAAGGGAATATCATTTACTTCTTTTAGTACAGCCGTTTGTTGTGCCAATACCTGTTGTTGAAAAAGAGCAATAGCGATTACAACAGAAATAAAGAAAAAAGTAGCTGAACGCATACTTGCATGGTTTTTGGTTAGCTTTGAAGCAATTCGTAAAAATTTCCATACAAAGAATCTGTTAAACCACATGAGCCACATTTTAATTATTGATGATGAGAAAGCCATCAGAAAAACATTGAGTGAGATCCTTTCCTACGAAGGGTATAAGATTGATGATGCGGAGAATGGTGACGAAGGTTTGAAAAAGATAAAAGAGAAAACGTATGATGTTGTGTTATGCGACATTAAAATGCCCAAGGTTGACGGGCTTGAATTTTTAGAGAAAGCCCGTGAAATTAATCCTGATGTTCCCATTATCATGATCTCAGGACATGGTACAATTGAAACGGCTGTAGAAGCTGTAAAGAAGGGAGCATTTGATTATGTGGCAAAACCGCCAGACCTCAACAGGTTGCTGATCACCATCCGCAATGCAATGGACAGGCAAACACTGGTTACCGAAACCAAGGTGTTGAAACGTAAAGTGAGTAAAGTGCAGGAGATGATAGGTGAGAGCACAGCATTAAAAAAGATCAAAGACACGATTGATAAAGTGGCACCAACCGATGCCCGTGTATTGATTACAGGGGAAAACGGTTCTGGTAAAGAGCTTGTTGCCCGGTGGATGCATGAAAAAAGTAACCGTGCAGGAGGCCCCATCATTGAAGTGAATTGTGCGGCTATTCCCGGAGAGCTGATTGAAAGTGAGTTATTCGGTCATGAAAAAGGGTCATTTACTTCAGCTATCAAGCAACGCATCGGCAAATTTGAGCAGGCCAGCGGAGGTACTCTTTTTCTTGATGAAATAGGCGACATGAGCCTTACTGCCCAGGCAAAAGTGTTACGTGCGTTGCAGGAAAGCAAGATCACAAGGGTAGGTGGTGAAAAAGATATTACAGTTGATGTGAGAGTTATTGCAGCTACAAACAAAGACCTGCTGAAAGAAGTAGAAGCAAAAAACTTCCGCCTGGATCTTTACCATCGTTTAAGTGTCATCATTATACATGTGCCGTCGCTCAACGAACGTAGAGAAGATATTCCCCTTTTAGCCGATCATTTTCTGCAGCAGGTAGCTGACGATTACGGACAAGCGAAAAAAGGTATCGATAAAAAAGCTGTAGAGGCATTACAGAAACATAACTGGAGCGGTAATATCCGTGAGTTCCGCAATGTAATGGAGCGCCTTGTTATCCTGTCTGGCAAAGTGATCACAGAAGAAGACGTGTATAATTTTGTGATACCCCGTTCATGAGTCAACGCATTTATTGTATCAGTGGCCTGGGAGCAGATGAGCGGATTTTTTCCAACCTGAAGCTGCCGGGCTATGAGCTTTGTTTCGTGCAATGGATAGAACCTCTTGCCAAAGAAAGTTTTAAGTCCTATGCACAAAGAATGCTGGTGCAGATCAAGGACAGCCATCCTGTTTTACTGGGTGTTTCATTTGGAGGTATGCTGGCTGCAGAGATGAGCCAGATAATACCTGTGCACAAGCTCATCCTTATTTCATCTGTTACCACACGTTCTTCCCTGCCGTGGTGGATGCACCTGGCAGGAACATTGCGTTTACACAGGCTTGTAAAGCCACGACCTCATCCATTGTTATACCCCATTGAGAATTATTTCCTGGGAGCCCAAACAAAACCAGAGGTGGAGTTGGCCATTCATTTCCGGGAACATGTAAATAAGAGTTATTTGCAATGGGCCATTAACGAAATTGTAACATGGGCCAATGTAACAAAGCCTGCCAATTACATACAGATACACGGAACAGCGGATAAATTATTTCCTGCAAAAAAATCGGGTGCAGCACACATCATTCGTGGCGGAGGTCATTTTATGGTGTATAACCGGGCTGAAGAGGTGAGCAGAATTATTTTACAGGAACTGGAAAACGTTAACCCTGGCTGAATATTTAACAGCGGTTTCGGGCTGCAAAACCGAAACCCTTACTTTTGTGAGCAATAAAAATTAAAGCATGCCCTTAAGCGAATTTTTAGGAATCTACCTGATTGGACTACTTCTTGTTTTATTACCCTCAATAGGGTTGTATGGAATGTTTAAAAAAGCAGGAGTGTCGCCGTGGAAAGCATTTGTGCCTTTTTACAACACGTATGTGATGACACAACTGGCAGGTATGAAAAGCTATTGGTTTTACCTGCAGTTTCTTCCTATTGTTGGCTGGTTTATTACGTTGGCCATTTTTATTGATTTTGTGAAAGTGTATGGCAAATTCGCATTTTGGGAACATGCACTTACTGTACTGGTTCCGTTTGTTTACTTCATTTACATCGGGTTCAACAAGCAAGACAGGTATGTAGGAACAGAAGTGCTGAATCTCTATAAAAAATCAACCATCCGTGAATGGGTGGATGCCGCCATATTTGCCATTGTTGCAGCCGGACTTATCCGTATGTTCATTTTTGAAGCGTATGTTATTCCCACCCCATCAATGGAGCGGTCTTTACTGGTGAACGATTTTCTTTTTGTAAGTAAAACAGCTTATGGTACACGTGTACCTAATACACCACTTGCATTTCCATTGGTGCATCATACATTCCCCGTTTTAAAAACGAAATCGTATCTCGAATGGGTAAAGCTTGATTACCGCCGTTGGTTTGCACGCCCGGTTAAACGGAACGATGTGGTGGTGTTCAATTTGCCTGTAGGTGATACAGTGATTAATGATGAAGTGAATTATGGTTCGAAGAGAACATACTATGATGCTATCCGTGATGCTGGTGGCGACAGAAACAAAGTATGGGATGCTTTTGGCGAAATTATCATTACCCGTCCTGTTGACAAACGTGAAAATTTCATCAAACGTGCAGTAGCTGTTGCTGGCGATACGCTTGAAATACGCAATGCTGTTGTGTACATCAATGGAAAGATCAATGATATTCCTGCCGGCGTACAAACCAATTACCTGCTCAGAACAAAAGGACAGATGCTGGACTATGAGATGTTGGAAAAAGAGTACGGTATCCGTGAGAGCCTGGGAGAAGTGATGCCGGCACCGGGATTTGGATCAAACACCTACGAGATATTCCTTACAAAAGAGCAAGTAGGCATTTTCAGCAAATTACCTTTCGTTGATTCAATTGCTCCTGTTGTTTCCACTTATAATGATCGTGGTCCTTCAATGGGAGGCGAAGTTTTTCCAAATGATCCTGTAAACTGCAAATGGACACTCGATAATTTTGGCCCGCTTTACATTCCTAAAAAAGGAGCAACCATTCAACTTACGCCGGAAATATACAGCCGTTACGAACGCATAATACGCACATACGAACACAATGATTTTGAAATGCGTGATGGTAAATTTATCCTGAACGGACAACCGGCAACGAGCTATACATTTAAAATGGATTATTACTGGCTGATGGGCGATAACCGCCACAATTCCCTTGATAGCCGTTATTGGGGCTTTGTTCCTGAAGATCATGTAGTGGGCAAAGCATCGCTTATTTTCTTCAGTTGGGATGGCGGCCCTCGCTGGAAACGGATTTTCCGTTCAATCAAATAATACCGTATATTTGATACCGAGCTTTTATGATGGATCCTCCGGCATGTTCGGGGGATTTTTTTGTCTATAACTGTACAAACGATTGATGCAATAATGCCATATACTACCGACTAAAGCTCCGGTATAAATTAGTGAATATGAATAAACACGAGTATCATTTCGACTACGAGGTATATGATTCCATTGACGACCTCACAGAAGAAGATAAATGGTTGCTTGATGAGGCAAGGGAAGTTACCCAACATGCGTATGCGCCTTATTCCCGTTTCCAGGTGGGGGCCGTTGCCAAACTGAATAATGGTGAGATCATTGCCGGGAGTAACCAGGAAAATGCCTCTTTCCCAGCCGGACTTTGTGCGGAAAGGGTAGTGCTTGCTTCTGTTTCGTCCTTATACCCCAAAATGCCCATTGAAACCATTGCCATCAGCTACTTCAACAACAATGGCGAGAGTAATCATCCTATTTCGCCATGTGGCATTTGCCGACAGGCTTTGCAGGAGTTCAGGGAAAAAACAAAGCAGTCAACCAGGTTGATACTGGGAGGTATGCATGGAAAAGTGTTCATCATTCCCGATGCTTCAATGCTGTTACCGTTGTCGTTTACCAGCACAGACCTGCACTGATCAGAATAAAGATGATTGTTTGCCTGCCATTTTTGCTTCATGCTCAAGCAGCCATTGCTTGCGGTGCAAGCCTCCGGCATAACCGGTTAATTTACCATCAGCGCCCACAACACGATGACAGGGAATGATGATGCCAATTGGGTTTTTGCCATTTGCTGATGCTGCTGCACGAATGCTTTTTACATTTCCAATCCGCTTTGCCATGTGCAGATAAGTGATGGTTTCTGCATAAGGTATCTGTAACAAATGATCCCATACGTTTTGCTGAAATGCCGTGCCCAAAGGATGCAGAGGCAGTTCAAATACTTTTCTGCTGCCGGAAAAATATTCATCCAGTTGTTTGATGGTTTCCTGCAGAACAGGTGAACTGCTGTTGCCGGTTTCTTTTACAGCAACATCGTCCTGGAATGAAGCAACTGTTAATTGCTCTTCCTCTGCCTTTAACAGAATTGTTCCTATTGGTGAGTGATAATAAACAGTATGTGTTGATCCCTCAGCCAATTTTGCCTCCGTTTTGAACTGGTTTATCGGGTGTAAGTAATACAACCTGCTTGTTTTGGTCATACACGCCCAGTACAAGACATTCGCTGAAGAAGTTGGCGATTTGTTTTACCGGAAAGTTTATAACAGCTACAATCTGTTTGCCAACCAATTCATCTTTGCTGTAATGATGGGTTATTTGTGCAGATGAGCGTTTGATACCCTGTTCACCAAAATCAATCACTAATTGGTATGCCGGTTTTTTTGCATTGGGAAAATCTGTTACTTCAAGAATAGTGCCCGCACAAATATTGATCTTTTCAAAATCATTCCAGTTGATCAGTTCACTCATCGTCATCATTTAATTGTGCAGCAAGAGAAAGCAGATCCCTCTTTTTATACTCATTCTTTTCATTATCGAAACACTTGGCATATTCTTCCAGCATGCGCTGTATAATGCGTTTGTTGTCGAGCGGTTTGAAATATGAGGGAGAAGGGTTGACACTTATCCGTTTAAAATAGGTTTCAACGTCTTTATGTGAAAATACCTGGCCCGAACCTCCATCCATGTAAAATTGAATATGCTCAGGAGGGAAATTACTGTCAATGTTTGTTCCGGGCTCATCATCAAAATAAGCAAGAATAAATTGCCGTGGAATGTTGATCATGTACAGGTTAATATCAAGCAGGTCGGCCATTGACAGCAGCAAAATGCCAATCGGAATGGCATTTCCTTTTTTGCCTTCCATCAACTTGTGTAACAGAAAATCATCGGGATGATTATAATTGATCTCAGTTCCTTTGATTTTGTAGTAATTAAAAAGAATGTTGTTGAGCACATTCACTTTTTCCAGCGATGTAAGAAAACTATTTAACTCCAGCCACACATTGCGGCGCATTTTCTCAAGGTCCTGGTAATAAGATGCCAGGTTAAGATCGGGGTATTGGTACCGGCTCATTAACAATGCACCTGTAAAAAGATCGTGTTCTTTATCGTTTGCCCAGGCCTGCAGAT
>JAACZX010000460.1 GCA_009996555.1 Chitinophagaceae bacterium
CGCATGGAAGTAGAACATTATTACAGTAGCGCTCAAGTCGAACGCTTCAAGATCAAAGGAAAAAACGATCGCTACATCCTAATGGAAAAAAGATTGGAACTAAAACGACAACCTTGGAAAGTAACAAAGGTTGATATCACCACCACAAACTACCAGGAAGCAGCAATGGCCCTTCGTGATATGCAGGATGCCATCGATAATTATTTAGATCAGAAAGGAAACGAAACAGAAGGTCACATCCTTCCCAGCCAATCCTGATCCCGGTCGGCCCGGCTCCGCCGGTCTGACCGACTCCCGAAGCAATCTAAACTACAGGCACGCACGGTTGCCTTCATCTTTTTCTCAGCGTTAACCGCTTCTGCTTTGTCAAACCTAACAGGTAAGTAGAAATAGCTTCTGTCTCTTCACTCGAAAGCACTGGCTTGAAATACCTCACATAGCTAAGCAGCTCATCCAACGTCAAAATCTTTACATGCTGAAATTCCTCGTTTGGCTTTGAATTCGTCAATACAATCAGGTTTCTGATGGGTATTTTTCTGTCTCCCCAATGATGTCGGTTAAGATGTACGCTTTTGTTTGCAATGCCTTCAGTCAATAGTCTGAAGAGAGCGAAGTTCGTCCTTTTAACCTGTTGAACAGGAGATCGCAAATCCAAACTGTTCAATGATTTTTCACTCCAGTTTTTTGTCTCAATAAGAAAGATACCTGAAGCTGTTACAAGCAAGTGATCAATTTGAATAGTCTTTATATAATCGTTTTCTTGTCGATGATAAATAGCTTGATGAAATGTTAAAGCAAAATCATTGATCAAACTGTTTTCGTCTGATAGATGTTCTAACTCTTTTACAACCTTATGTTCCCCCAATGCACCATAAATTGAGTTTTTTACCTCATCAATTACCCATAGCTTATGTTCAAGCTGCTTAATTTGATTTGAACAGCTCTCGTTAACAGCCTCTCTGAAATTTGAGCTGATAAAATGAGAACGATTCATTTTATCTTGATATTGCTGAACTAATTCTCTCACCGAGTCGTTTACTTTATAATCCAAATTGAATTCCAGATCCTCAATTTTCTTTTTATAAAACCTTTGTTTTACATAGTTCACAATTCGTTGAATAAAATTTAACTGGCCCGGAGTTGATAAGGAGTTTAGCTTCTGCTTTATATCTTCAATGTCCTTGAGTAAGTAGCTTTCAAAGTAAGTTCTGTTCGCCGCAATAGCTTTGTCTAATTGCAAAATGTCCGCATCAAGGGTCACCTTTTCCTGCTCAATTAATTGTTCATGGTCTAATATGATTTGATTTTTTAAACCCGGGAAGCTTTCCTGGAAATTCAATACTTCCTTTAAAGAATTAAAGTCATGAATATTGTTACGCTTTAAGTGAGTTTTCACAGTGGTTAAACAGCCAACACTATTATGAACCTTGCACATGTTGATTATTGCATGTTTTTGTTAGTGTAATGTTTTGGAGACTGTGGACTTATTACTGCCAACACAAATATATAGGATATGGAAAGCGGTAGTAGAAAAACTAAGAGGTTTGCAAACAGCGATATTATCAGTGGTTTAATTTATCACTAAAGTTCACAGAATTTCAGCCTTAAAGAAAACACCTTTTGCACTTTTACTCCGGCTCCAATTCTATATACGACTCCCTTTCATACCCCAAATAATCTCCCGTTGGATTTACATTCGTATCCACCCAATGATCCAGCCAAACCATCTTCCTGTGACGCAACTCTTGTAACTGACAAAGGAAGCCGTTTTGCGATGAGCGATACAGCACCCAAAAAGGAGGTGTTCCAAAAAAAGTATCCCATTGCCGTTCAATATTGATATAGATAAGTTCACGACGTTTAACTCCTCCTCCTCGCACATTAAAAGACCAGGTACCAGTCAAAATCATTGTATCCTTATCTCCCTTAAAATCTTTCATCTGAAACTGACCTCCCTTGCTGAATGAATAAAGAATTTTTCTGTTACCTTTTGCTGTACCGGTTACAGGTACGCCATTTATATACTCCACAATCGAGTCCGTCTGAACACCATTCTCCAGTTTCTGATAATACTCATCTTTATAGGTCTTGTATTTATTCGTTTGCTTTATAAAAAGTGTTTTCACTTTCCATCTCCCTTCAACTCTTGCCTTTCTCGAACGAAAGGAAATAAACGGATCATCCTCTCCTTTCTTAAAACAGGATAAAAATGTAGAGCTGATCAATACAAACAGAAGCAAATATTTTTTCATGATGAAATGTTTAGGAGAAATAAGTGAAACAGGTAACGATTATTTAGGCTCCAGTGTTACAACGGATCGACCAAAGTTGGCTACATAATTCGTTCCCCTGATATCTGGTTTACTTTCACGATAATCCTCCCAAACCATTTTTTCATGTCTTAATTCCCGTATGCTACAGAGATGCTCGCCTCCACTCCGCCAGCCTGTATAAAAGCTGCCATCATAAAATAAAGTGTTGGAATAAATGGTAGCGGGATAAACATAAATCCCAATCTTCTTCTTTATGTATTCCGACTTATCATTAAACCCCCACTTTCCCTTCATAATGGTGGTATCATCGTCGGTGTAATCATACATACTGTAGTTTCTGTTTTTGTCAAATTCATAATAAACTGTGCGTTTACCTTTTGTCACCCTTATTTCCCTTACTTGGTAATTAAAAACAAACACATACGAATCAACGTATTCACCTCCCTTCAAATGATAAAACCATTTGTTTACTTGCGATCCATCCCCATAGGAAGAGCTGTCAACACCAGCTATTGAACTAACCTTCCATTTCCCTGCCACACGATCCTTACGTGTACGCAATGAAACAAAAGGATCGTCTTCACCTTTCTTAAAACAGGAGTCCAGCAAAATCAATAATGAAAAAAGAATCCAGATGCGGAGCAACATACGGTTCATGATTAGATGATGGGTAAACAATAGTATGCATCAAAATAGTGCTTGTTTCAGGAATATAAAAACAAGCTGAAATATAACTACCCTTTCTCTTTATAACTGTGTTTGTTTATAGCACCAACGTGTATTGCTGATGCACATTAATCATCAGTATTTTCAATGCAATTCGTAAACAACTCCTCCTTAAAAAGTCTTCGTTTTTTAAGGCTCATAGATACATCCTGACGTTGTTAAAGGTGCAAAGTTGTTCCTGTACGTCCAAATTGTGACTACTCA
This sequence comes from Chitinophagaceae bacterium, assembly GCA_009996555.1. Lineage (GTDB taxonomy): Bacteria > Bacteroidota > Bacteroidia > Chitinophagales > Chitinophagaceae > Lacibacter. Next base: position 3,204 of record JAACZX010000460.1, read on the forward strand.
TGAACTCATTTCGGTGTGTACGCCGCTTGTGCACAGCAAGGACTTTGGTAGTTTACCGGGTATCAAGAGGAAATCCAACTATAATGATTATTTATTCTGGTATGAATAAAAATGTCAGAATCTTCCAGTGCTGAGATTCTGACATTCATGGGAAATAGGCGACCCTGGTCATTTATTTCCCCTTAGGCGTATTACCCCTTCCCCCTCCGGATGGTTTTCCGGTTGTACTCGGGTAATTCGGATTCACTGCAGGCTTAGGTGCCGGTGTCGGCTTGGATGTTGTTGCTTTTGCCATCTTAAAATAATTGAATTGATTAAAAAATTATAAAGAAAATTTTTATCGATCTTTTTGATCTGAACTAATCAAACAACCCTTTTTTAGTTTTCAGAAGAAGTTTTGCCCGCTCGGAGTTTGAAGTATAATAACCTGGATCAGCTACTGCCAGATGCTTCGACTGGAAAAATTCAATCCGCTTTGCACCAAGCACTTCAATAAACTGAAGCCTGCGTTCATAGTTTGTTTCCTTCCATGACACTTTTAAAATAACAACAAGTAATTCGAGAAATAGGAACAATAAGGTAAACGCTATATACACAATGGCCATATAAGGATTGCTCAATGCAAGTTGAAATAACGCTTCCACCCTTATAAGCAAACCATCAGGATTAAAGTTTGTCGTCACTAGTTCAGCGGCTTTTTCGATTGCAGCAGCCTTAACAACTTCAAGTGAATCCTTTTTCAACTGTAGCGCCAACAATTGCGTCTTACGTTCCTGCGCTTTCGCATTTTTGAATGCAGTTACTTCTCCAATGCCCTTGTTACCTGTCCCGCTTGATCCGTCTGCCTCGTCAACCGCAGACTTCTCTCTTGCGTTGTAGATAGCCTGAGCCTGCTGAATTGCTGTTTCCATGGCTGCAATATTATGCTCACGATAAAAAGCCTGTTCTGCCCTCTTTTTTGCGACCTCAGTTCTGTCCTCTTTTAATACAATTACTTCCGTGTCAATATCATTTTTAAAAACAACCTCATCAATAGCAATACTGCCAAGTAAAGCGGTCACAAGACCTGTAAAGAATCGGAAAAAAGTAATCCATCCATTACCATTCGCCATCAGTATCATCTTTTCAGTTGCAAAAATGAGAATAGCACAGATCGTTGCAACCAGGAAAGCATTCGCTAATCCGGTATGTAATACCATATAGCTTAATAGAAACCCATTCAGGAACCAGATCAATACCGGTACCATCAAGGCAATACCAAGTGCAACGACTTTCTTTTTACTTGCGGGAGTGTCAGTCACAAGCAGGCTGTAATTATCACCGGTTAAGAAGCAGGCAATTTTAATCATAAATAAAAATTTTATTGGTTAAACAATCCCGTACTTGATGCGAAAAACTTTTCCTGTTGATACCGTTCAACACCCTTTATAAATCCTGTCCTGTAATGATGCAAAGCTCCGCTCACAATTCCTTCCCCTTCTGTAGACAGAATTTTTTGGGTATCCAGTTCATGAACTTGAATCTCTACCTGCTTGATCCGCTCTTTCAGCTGAGCCTCGATAATGGCAGAAATGCCTGCTATTTTAATGAGTTGTAAATTCAGCTCACCTATCTCTAATCGCTTAGTATCCATCAGCCGGTCAATACTTAGTCTGAAATCTGAACGAAGCACTTTTTGTTTTCCGTTCAAAAACTCTGCATCCGGATAACTGTAACCCTCCTGGAAGCCCATCAATTCAAAATTTTGATGCAAAAACGTTTCAAGTGGGTTTACACTCGGCGCTTCCTTTCTATGCTGTAGCTCACCGCCTTCATCAACAAATAGGTTACGGTCGATATACTTTACTGTGTGTTCCGGTTGCTGAACATTTGGAGCCGGTACTACTGTTGCTGAAATTGTTTTACTGCGACGAAAAAAATTCATGAATGACATAAAAAAAGGTTTAGTGTTTGATTGATGGTATAAAATAGAGTTGATGTCCTGCAGTGTGGCATTCGTCACACAAAGTGATAAGAAGCCTGTTTGGGTAATCCCAGGGCACCGCACGAAATCCGGTTTTGGCATCGATGACATACTGCCTGTGATGTACCTGCAAATGCTTGTTTGAACCACAGTTCCTGCAACTATTCTTGTCCCGACGGAGAATTTCCAGCCGCTTCTTTTTCCACTCTGTCGCTAGTAGCAATTCCTTGTATGTTGTTTCGTAAATCATAGTTGTTTCATTGCAAGATTAATAATGATGGTTGCAGTCTTTTTGCATTCTCCCTTTTCTTGGTTATTTTGTTACCGTTGTTTCATAGAGCAAATATGAAACAGCTGAATGCAACCTTTTTGCACCCATAACCGCAATTATGAAACGACAAAAAATCACCCACGAGCGTAGGCATATCCGTCTTCGTCTGGAAATAATAGATGAACTGTTAAGCGGCCATGCTAAACGAACTTATCCTGATTTACTTGAGGCCTTGGGAAAGTCCCTGCTTTTGAAAGGTGAAGTGCCGATCCAGATGAGGATGTTAAAGAATGATATTGCTTATCTGGAAAACACAATGGATGCTCCCATACATCGTCCCGATAAAAAAGATAACCGCATTTATTACACCAAACGATTTTCGTTAAAGAATGTGCCAGTCGATGACGACGACATTTCAATATTAAAAAATGCAGTAGCTATTCTCAAGAAAGCAACCAACATCAAACTAACAGACGAAGTAGATGAAATTATCTCAAGGCTTGAAAATAAAATTCATACTAACGTGCCCGATAGCGGCACCATGATAGCATTTGAAGAACATACAGAAGCAATTGGTAAAGAGTATTTTGATGACCTGTTCTCTGCCATAAAGTTAAAGCAACCTGTTAAGGTAAATTACCAGCCGTTTGGGAAAGAGATCAGGGAATGGCTTATTCATCCTTACATGCTGAAGGAGTACCGCAATCGTTGGTTTCTGATTGGAAGAGTTGATGGCAAACAATCCCTTTCAAATCTTAGACTTGACAGTATAAAAGGAAAAATTAAGAATAGCTCAGAAAAATTTATTGAGAATGATTTATTTAACCCTGAAACATATTTCAATGATGTAATTGGACCAACCATACCTAAAGACACACTACCATTAGATATCACGATTAAAGTGGATACTTCTTCAGCTGACTATATTCGTACGAAACCCATTCACAAATCGCAAGTGATACATAAAGTATTTAAAGACGGCAGTCTGTTAATCACGATGAAACTTTTCAATAATTATGAATTGAAATCGCAACTATTAAGTTACGGCCCGGCTATTCAGGTTATAAAGCCGGAATTATTAAGAAATGAAATGAAAGATATATTCCTGAAAGGGATGGAATTGTACAAGTAAAATTATAACATGGCTGCTTGATTAAGATGATCAATTATACGAATTACACTTCCAGTTTGTTCTAATGAAAACACTCCGCTTATCCCTCGGTCATCAATATCGGTAAATGGCTTTTCAAACAACATCTTCTTATCAATCTGTCCGTTTATAGATAGATAGTTGATGATTGAATTGATAAATGTGATTTGTGTTGCATTGAGGTTACCTTGGCTTAGAAATTCTCCAAACGCCTCTTTAGCTGCATTGATCTCAAGCCCCAGTATGCTTCTGATAAAAACAATCAGCGGTTGTCCTTTAGTGATCTTGGTAAGTAACTCCTCGTTACCTTGATCATCAATACTAAATAGTAATCGTTGCAGCTCAACTAGCTCCTGCTGTGTAATGGGTATATTCTGCCGTATGCGGTGTATGGTAATATGATGCTGGTTCTCCCGAAGAAATTTCTCTACCCGTTGCTTATAGGCTCCGAGCTCCTGGTATTGGCTCATAATTTCTACTTCTTCCACCTCGCCAATTTCATCTGTAATATTGGTGTAAATGTGCGGTCTTCTTTTTGATTCAACATATCTGATCAAATCACGCAAAGCCATCCTCGTATCATTATGTCTGAAACTATCGGCAGTTTGCCAATATTCATCATCCTGCACAAAGCGGATAAGCTGTTCCTGCTTTTTAACTTCTGGTATGCTTAATTTTTTTAGCAAGCCGCTGGTCACATCCTGTATTTGCTGCTGATAATATCTGTGCCGTTGGTTCTGTTCTTCAACTGTAATCATATAATTAAGAACAAGCAAATCAAACCATCTGGCACTCTCATCAGAATCAGTATCGGTATATAAATACGAAAGATGTTTTTCAATTTCAATCACATCTAAATCACTCAAATGGTTCCATTGATCCCGTTGGCGGTACTTTTCAACATATTGTAATTTCATACGCACCCTGAAATCATCATCACGGAATTGGCAAACAGCTTGGTATAAATCAGCAACTAAATGTTCTTTTAATTCAACACTCCTTGCCTCTCCGCTTTTCCTTTCAAGCATAAATGCAAGATTCAGTTTGGCCATGAAAATCTGTTGGCTGAGTGTCCCCCTCACAACCGTTTCATTTTCCTGAATGTCGGCGCTGAAAAATTCGAGGTTACCACATACATCAAAAATGTAAAAACAGTCCTTGTTAATGCCTGGCCCAAAAATATCGGTACATAGCCGTGTTCCCCTTCCCACCATTTGCCAGAATTTAGCTTTCGATCTCACTGTCTTGAAAAAAACAAGATTCAAAACCTCTGGTATATCTATTCCGGTATCAAGCATATCAACGGATACAGCAATCTGAAAATCTTTATTTGCAGCATCAGAAAAACTGTAAATCATGTCCTGAACGTTATAAACCTGGTTGTCTATAACCCGCATCAGCTTGCCATGGTACTGCGGATAGCGTTCGTTGAAACATGCTTCAATGAATACAGCATGATGATGGTTCTTGGCAAAAATGATCGTCTTACCAATCAGGTCTCCGCCTTCAATTTTTTGTCCTCTTTCCATCAGAAGATCCAACACCTTGTTGACTGTATCCTTATTAAAAAACCAGGTATTAACGGATGTATTGGAAACTTCTTCAGGTATCTCACCATAATTCTCCAAAAACTCACGCTCATATTCCTGTTTCTCTTCTTTTGTAAGCTCGTTATATTTTACACCATCTCTTGGAAAACGAACCGGCACCTTCATGGCTTTAGGCGGCACAAGATATCCGTCGCTTACTGCCGTATCTAACTCATAGGCAAATGTTGGATTATGAACTTCTAATCCAAATAACTCATAAGTATCTTTATCTGTCTCCGACTTTGGAGTTGCAGTAAGCCCAATATAAATCGCATCAAAATACTCAAAGATTGCACGATACTTCATGTATACGCTTCGGTGTGCCTCATCAATAATCACAACATCAAAATGCCCCGGACCATAGTAGCGTTTACCTTCCTGCTTAACATCATCTATCCGGTTCATGATCGTTGGATACGTACTGAAAACAATTCGGCTTGCAGTATCCTCATCTTCTTTGGTAAGATCAATGGCGGTCAGTTGTGGTAACAAACGGTTAAATGCATTTTTCGCCTGCGTTACCAACGCATTCCTGTCAGCAAGAAATAAAACCTTCTTAGCCCAGTTTGCTTTCGTTAATAGTTCAGTTAAAGCAGCAGCCGTTCTTGTTTTACCACTTCCGGTTGCCATAACCAATAAAGCTCCCCGGGTTTTCCGTTCCAATGCTTCCTGCACCCGTTTAATTGCTTCTTCCTGGTAATAACGTCCGGCAATCTCTTTATTGATCTCTGCTTCGTTTAGTTTCTTTCTTGTTGTTCTTCTGTTGATTAATAATTGAAGCTCCTCTTTGCTATAAAATCCCTGTACCTGCCGGGGCGGGTAAAACTGATCGTCCCATAAATTAGTTTCAAAGCCATTCGTATAAAATATGATCGGCCGCTGCCCATACATTGCTTCAAGACAATCAGCATATAGCTCAGCCTGTCGTTTTCCTTTATAAGCATCAATAAGAGTTCGTTTGGCCTCCACAACAGCTAATGGCTTTCCATCATCACCCCACAACACATAATCTACATAGCCAACTCCACCCACATGTGGCATTCCCTTTACTTCAAATTCCAGCACATTGCGTAGCGTTAAATCCCAGCCTGCCTCTTTTAATAAAGCATCAATATAAATGCGTCTCGTTTCTGCCTCACCAATGCTGACGGGGAATGTTTGCGCATGCGCACTATTCTCCTGTTTAATCTCTTTGATTTCTTGCAACTGCTGTTTCAAAACATTCGCTGCCTGGGCATTTTGATTTAAAGCCTCATTGGCCCGTACAAGCTGTTGCTGCACTTGTTCAAACTCTTCCTGTAATTGTTGCAATTGCTGTTTGGTACGTTCAACAGTGTCACCATCCTGGAGTAAGCCATCATCAAATGTTAGCACAGGTGTTTGGGTTCTGCTGTATAACCGAACCACCCACAGCGAAAAATCATGTAAGATCTTTAAACTGGCAAGCGAATCACGCCTGTCAGTGCTTTGTGGACCATGCGCAGCATTGTTGCCGATCTTTCGGATGAGATTAATATTTCGGAACAGTGTTAAAGGAATCAGATCTTTAAAACTCTGTTCATGCATCAATGAATTAAGTGTGGTATCTGCAGGTATCTCTAAGTCTTCATCATGATCATATAACCATTTTACAAACTGCTCCAGACCTTTACGACAAAGTATGGCGCTATAAGTCGGATCGGTAAATACATACTGTTCTGCACGATAGGCAGTTTCGTAATGAGGCTCAAATTCAGCTTGTAAAAAGGAAAAATTAGATGTCATTCTGGCTTGCTTCTTTGTTTATCCAATTTAAAATTCCTGTTCTAAAATCGGTAAGAAACCCCTGAAACAATAAAAAATTTGCATATTTATGATGCTCTTTTTTCTCTTCTGGTTTTGAAACTTCTTCGGCCTTAATATTTCTGTGTACTTTATTTCTGGAAATATGAACAGAATAGAGAATTTGGTTTAGTTCATTCCATTTATCAAAGTTTCGCAAGTGTTGATTAAAATAAATGAAATATATCACCATTCTTGCTTTATCTAAAAAATCAAGTTTTCCCTTTTCTAAAAAGTCTTTACACTTATTAATCGAGTGTTGTTCTTTTTCATATTCATTTAGAGACTGGTTTGTGATATAATTCTTAAAAGGAGGTTTAAAAACGGTCTGGTAAATTAAAACTGGTTTTTTATTATTGATAACTGTACTATTTCGTGATTTTGCCTCAAACACTTCGTAATCTTTTTTTTCAATAAATCTTTTTTTGATGTTAAAGCATTGATATACTTCGTTAACGATATTTTCAATTTGTTGATAAACTGCCAAAGAGAAACCTTCAAAATCATCTCGTCTTCGACTATGTTCCATTTCAATAAAATCTTTAATCAATTGCTCTTTATTAGGCAATGGCAACGGAAAACTCTCATAAAACCGTTCAGCTTGTACCTTAATATACTGCTCCATATTCAGCTCATGCACTTCCGCAAGCAATCTGCCCGTTTCTTTTTCGGGAAGCTCACCTACTTGTTCCTGTGCATATCTACTTATCAGCGACCACAATTTGCGCCTGCTATGTTCATCGCCCTCACGTTCCACCAGCTCTATCAATTGTTTCAGATACGTGAACGAAGTACTCATGTGGTTTTTGTTTTTAAAAGTTCGATCGCTTTTTCCAATCCTTCTTTCTCCCAGGCAGTTAATAACTGTTCTACAACTGTTTCTTTTTTTGTGTTTGGTTCAACTGGTTCATTAGGTACACTCGCTTCTAGCAAAATAGTTTGCACCACTGGTTGATGATATTTTTTTGTTTCAGTTTTAGTGTCATCATCCCCGGTAATATTTTCAGGTTCCGGTTTGATTAATGAGATGCTTTTCTCTATTACCATCTTCGCATATTTATTCCGGGTAAATGGCGGCATGGGCACGCTATCTCCTTTTATCATCTTTAAAAACAGATACTTGCCCCAAATAACATTTTGTATATGACTTGTTGCACTGGTAACTGTACGCTGCTGTTTAATGACCCTTACACTTTCCGGCATACGTTTATAATGATACTCATAAGCAACTAAGGGTCCTTTTGTTTTATACAAATGAAGCAGGGTACGGTAACTTCGCAGGTAATGCTTATTTACATTTACTTTTTCATTCACTGTTAATCCCGTCACTTCCTGCCGGTAAGCACTTCCTTGTACCCTGGTTTTCTCTTCATTGATCTGGAAACGTTCTCCCTTAACAATCTGCTCCAGCTCCAGCATAAACCGTTTTGAAAATACATAGGCGTTTGCCGAAAATGTTAAATCATCGGCATATCTGGAATAGGTCGTCTGGAATTTCTTTGCCAGCCTTTCCAGCTTTTGATCTAATCGTTGACAAATAACATTGGTAAAAAAAGGAGAAGTAGGAGCTCCCTGTGGCAGCACTCCATTTTCAGTGCATAAATTAGAAATTAAATAGGCAAGCGGTTCCTTCTCCCCGGAAAGATAAAAGGGAGGCTTTTCGAGCATGGCCTTCACTCTTCGGAAATGGACACTCGGAAAAAAATCTTTCAGGTCCACGTTTAAAACAAATGCTTTCCCGGTATGCAGGGATGCATTATCAGCAATGCTCTTGCCTGCAACAAATCCGTACGCCTGTGGCTGAGTTTCATATACGCTTTGCAGCATGTGATAAATACAGCTTTGTATTTGTTTCAGTTTGGAAACAGGTGCATGAATTTCCCTTTTTTTACCGGATTTCTTTAAAATATGAAAGCGGTAATACCGCTTCCTTTTCTTCTCCGCATCTGAAAACGAAGTCGAAAAATAAGTGAGCTGTTTGGCGGTAATTTGCTTTCTTCTCTTTTTGGAGCTGCTGTTAAAAACCAATCCCAGCTTTTCAGCAGTAGTTGCATCATCAGGCAATTCTATTTTTGAAAAATCAATATCATCCGGAACATAGCCGGTAGCATACAGTTGCGGGTACGCAATAAAGTTCAAAAGTGCAAGTAAATCTTCTTTCGTTCGCAACAATTGAAATTGATCCCGGATTGCTTTTATATGTTCAACAGTCAGTATCATAGTTTTAAAAAGAGTACCGGTTGTTTTCTATGATGTCCAGGTCCAACAGACATAAAAACATCAAATACATATCTATTATTCCCAATTAAAACAAAAATTAACGGGGGTTAATAGGCCAAAATAGTTCTCAACAGCACAATTCGACTATAAAGAACTTTTCCTTTTTCCGTTACTGGAAAAAGCTACAGGGCGATACGCCCTGCGAAGTCAAAACATTTAACCGGTACTCAAAGATCTTGGGTAAAGAAACAAAGCCTGAATGCAAGGTTTTTGCATCCTTCGGAAAAATAATAATAAATCCAATTCAATTTCCAATATTCTAATTTCGTATCCTCTCTATCTGCTGCAAAGTCGGTCGTTGAAATTAGTAGCTAATCATCAATAGCTCTCATTAATGATAAGTTCTTCAAGGAGGTCGGCATGAGTTTCATTGCCATAATTAATTACAATAAGATTCTGCCTTGCACGTGTGATGCATGTATACACTAACTCTTCGAATGCACATTTAAAATCACCGCTGTCAAAAAACGGCTCTAAAATCATAATAAGGGTTTTTACTTCCCACCCCTTAAAACTGTGTATAGTTGAGAACTTAATTTTCCCACTGTTTTGCCAGAAATGAAGTTTTTTATTATCTCTTACTTCTTTGATCTTGCTAAAAAATTGATTTCCTTTCGGAGCTTTTAAAAACTCCTGTATTTCCACATTATCATACCACGTTTTAAATAACCCTGGATCTACTTGTTGCGTAGTTAGAAGTTCATCGAACTTTAAATTAAATAACTGCTCATGGTACTTTTCCTTTAACTTCTGTAACACCAAAACTTGTGCGAGCTTAATTTTCTTCTCGTCATCAGTTCGTTGCATGCCAAAGATTTGGATGCCATTTTTTATCATCTCATTCGAATGGAAACTATCCAGCAAAATTTTGTACCATACTTCCTGCGTTTCAAACATGGTACTGGTATGCTCACTCGTTTTGTATCGGTAGTAAGCTTCCAGTTCCCGCAGCACACTTATGCGAAAACCCAGTATCGTTATATCATTTGGATGCTCATTCAAGAGGATTGTTTTAGCCCGGATAATTTCAAAAAGGCTGTCAACCTCTGCATCTGGCTCTATAGCTGTAAAGTCCAGATGCGACGGCTCTTCAAATTTTAGCTCAGTTTGAGTATTGCTGTTATTAAATTCATCAAGTTCGTATTTATCAGCAAACGCTGCCTTTTGGAAATTAACTGCAATATTCTTAATCCGCTTTTCAGATCGGAAGCAATCCTTCAATACGGAAGGTCGGCCGATGACATTTGTTTGAACATCTTTATTCACCTGTTCATTATCATAAATATTCTGTTTCTCGTCGCCAAATAAAACATACTCGCCCTCTCCGGCAAGAAAAAAATCCTTCAGAATATCCATCCACGGACGTTTGTAGTCTTGAATTTCGTCGATTAAAACCGAGGCATATGTTTTAATGGAATGCTTGTGTTCACTAAACAGCTCATAGTTGGAGTAATAAGTTTCTTCAAAATATTTGCTCTTTTCTTCTTCATTCATTTCACTGAAACCAGGTGGAACCTCAATTTGAATACCGAGATTATTTAATTCCGTAGTTATAAAACTGTGGTAATTGGTTATGTAAAACTGATTCCAATCAAAGTCAGCTCGTACTTTATTTATTTTATCATGAATATAGTTTCGAAGAGTTACGTTATAAGTCAAAATCAACACCCGTTCATTTGTACGCATATGCGCATTTACTGCCCGGCCGGCAATAACAGTCGTTTTTCCTGAGCCAACAACTCCCTTTACCCGTTGAACCCTCGCTTCCGACTTAATTAATTGTTTTTGCGCATCACTATAGCCAATACTCATACCTTCTTCTTTTGTATGCCAGGCTGGTTTTAAAAAACGGCATAAATGGCTATAAATGGATTCTGTAAACAGGAAAGAGGGTCGGTCGGCAATTAGTCGCTTTTGTCGCAATACTTCCTCAAACCTTTGTTTAGTCAATTGATCTCTGCCTAGTAATTGAATATTGTGTTTTAAAAAGTCCTGATATTTCTGATTGTTTTGATACGGAGCAATCAACATATTCTTAATACTGCTTTCGGTTTCATTATGGAAGTATACACCGCAGTTAACAATTGCCCAATACCTGTAATCTTTCAGTTTTTGGTGCAATAAATTTTCGATATGCAAATTGTACATATTCTCCTTATACTGAAGCACCTGGTCAATAGGTGATTTAAGCAGCGCATTATTCTTCAGTAAGCGCCACTTTTTTTTATCATCCAGGTAATAATGGGCCAGCTGCCAGTCTTTAACTTCAACAATAAATACCCCGAAATTTTTTCGGATAATGATTATATCCGGCCGGTCTCCATTTAAAAATGGATTAAAAAATACTTCAAAACTGTCATCCAAATTGTTTTGTAAAAAAGACAACAAATAGAGTTCGCCTTCTTCCGGTTTTGTTCTTAATCGTCTTACTTCTTCAATTGTTGGGTATAATATCGCCATGAAATATTTTTAATTGTTATTGTATACTTCACCCAGCCGGCTGAAAGAATTCATAAAAGATTCCCTTTGTATCGAATAGATTTTATCCGCAATAAAGTCATCATTATTAAATTCAATTCCGGGATTACTTATTCTGTAAAAAGTAGTTGGTTTTCCAACTGGAAGCATTTCTTCAATGTAACAATAGCCCAACTGCTTTGTATATACAAACCTGTTTTCTTTCTGTA
>JAACZX010000520.1 GCA_009996555.1 Chitinophagaceae bacterium
CATTCCTGGGCGAAGACAAAGAATGGCTCATCATTTACTGCAAAGAAGTATTGCAGCAAAAAAAGTTTGATTTTTTTGTGTTTGGTCATAGACACCTGCCCATTGATTTTCGTCTGACTACTGACAGCAGGTATATTAATCTCGGCGACTGGATACGTTATTTCAGTTACGCTTCATTTGAAGGCGAAAAAATGGAATTGCTGTATTATAAACGATGAAACAATTATTGATCATACTAAGTCTTTTTTGTGTTGCAGCTGTTGCGGCACAGGACCCGGCTGCTTTTTCAAATGCAAAAGCAGTGGAAGGCGAGTATATTGATTTTACTGTTGATAATCTTGGCAACTATTTCCTGCTGTCAAAAAACAATCAGCTCAAGAAACTCACGGCCAATGGTGACTCGGTTGGGGTGTTCAATGATGTGCGCAGGTATGGCAAGTTGTATTCCATTGATGCTGCTAATCCGCTGAAAGTATTATTATACTACAGGAGTTTTTCAACGGTGGTGGTGCTGGATCGTTTTCTGAATATCGTTAATACAATTGATCTGCGTAAGCAGGAGATCTTCCAGGTAAAAGCTATTGCACAGAGTTACGATAACAATATCTGGCTTTATGATGAGCAGGCAAATAAGCTGAAGAAAATAGCAGATGATGGAAAAACACTCATGGAAACAGTTGATTTCCGGATGATCTTTGATGATGTGCCAACGCCAACACAGATATTTGACCAGGATGGGTTTGTGTATCTCTACGATCCTGCAAAAGGTGTTTATGTATTTGATATTTACGGTGCATTCAAAACCAAACTGTCGTACATCGGTCTTGCTGATGTAACAGTGGTGGGTAAAACGATAATTGGTATTGAGCAGCAAGCGCTCATTGCCTATACCACCGGCACACTCACCGAAAAAAGATGGAGCCTGCCTGCTTCTGTTGTGCAGCGACAAAAAGCGGTTATACGTCCCGGTCACATGTATGTATTGAAGGACGACCGTATACAGCATTTCACATTTTAAGTTTTACCACATAGCCTGAGGTTGTATTTTTGCGTATGCCTGAATTTTTGCAAACAGAAGTGTTTGATAACCCGCTTATCAGTTATTTATGGATAGCTGGTATTCTGCTGGCCATGTACTTATTGAAAGGGATCGTTTCAAAATTTCTTTGTGGGTTACTGTATGGCTTTTTTCCGGGTGCAAAAAAATATGTAAGTCGTGATCAGTTCATTGCATTGGTGCTGATACCCATGGAATGGTTTATTGTGTGGATGGTGGTGATCTTTTCATTACACAAGCTTACGTTCCCAGCTGTACTTGATATTGAGTTATACAAAATAACGCTGAAGGATATTATTGAAGCAATCGGCAAAGCCATTCTGATTATTTTCTTCATCCGACTGTTAAGGAGGTTTATTGATTTTCTTGCACTGGTCTTTAAAGCAAAAGCCGATCAAACGGCTGATCAAACCGATAACCAGCTGGTGGTGTTTTTCCGTGATTTTTTTAAAGTGCTGGCGTTGATCATCGGCATCATCATGTTCTCAAAGTTTGTGTTGAAGTTTGATGTCTCGAATCTCATTACCGGGTTGAGCATTGTTACTGCAGCCATTGCTCTTGCAACAAAAGAGAGCCTTGAAAATCTTATTGCTTCATTCATTATTTTCTTTGATAAGCCTTTTATGTTAGGCGATCTTGTAAAGGTTGAAGCCATTACAGGCACAGTTGAAAAGATTGGATTACGCAGCACCCGCATCCGTACCGATCAAAAAACATTTGTAACTGTACCCAACAAGAAAATGGTGGACAGTATCCTTGATAATCTTTCCTTGCGTACACAACGGAAGGCAGAAATAAGACTGGAGCTGAATGTAAAAACATCTGCTAAACAAATTGATGAATTGATTGCCAAGGCAGATGTACTTTTACAGCAGCAGGAGGAAGTGGAAACGTACACGGTTGTATTAAATGAACTTACATTTAAATCACTCATTCTGCATATTGATTATTTTACTGCAACAATTGAATTTGCACGTTTCCAGGAAATTAAACAGGGAATCAATCTCAACTTATTGCGGTTTATGGAAGGACTTGAAATAGAGTTGGCAGGCAATCAGCCATAATTGGATTTATTCTGAATGAGGTTATATAAAACCAACATACATGATCAATCTGCAGCCAATACTTGAAAATGAATTTATTCGTTTGCAGCCATTGCTGCAGGATGATTTCGAACGCTTGTATGCAGTTGCAGCAGATCCGTTGATATGGGAACAGCATCCAAACAAAAACCGCTATCAGCGTGATGTGTTTCAAACTTATTTTGAAGGTGCAATGGAATCAAAAGGAGCGTTATTGCTCATTGATAAACAAACAGGCGAACCTGCAGGCAGCTCCCGGTTTTATGATTACAATGAAGCAGAAAACTCATTACTGATCGGTTACACATTTGTTGCAAGAAAGTTTTGGGGTAAAGGATATAACCCGGCAATGAAAGCATTAATGCTTGATCATGCATTTCAAGTGGTTGATAAAGTGCTGTTTCATATTGGCGCAAACAATACACGTTCGCAAATTGCTATTGGCCGCATCGGTGCTGTTAAGCAAAAAGAAATTTCCGTTGCATACCATGGCGAACCTGAAAAGCTCAACTTTGAATATGTGTTAGAGAAGCAACGCTGGTTGCAGAAATAAATAACAGTAATAGCCTGACAGGTTAATTCCCTTTTTGAAACATGAACGTTGTAAGCAGATTTAAAAAAATAAACCTGTCAGGTCGGATGCCTGTTTACAGAAATAAAAAAATGCAACGTTTGATGGTTGCATTTCATGGTTAAAATCGGAACGGCCTATTTTGCTTTTGCTAATACTTCTGCTAACTCCTGGTCATACACACCATACTTCCCAAACTCTTCCACACGGCCAATTTCCTTACCGGCTTTCAACACCATAATTGTTGGCGCTTTGGTTACATTCAATGCTTCGCATAAATGACCAAGTGTTGTTTTCTTTCTGTCAACACCAATTACTGTTAAGCGCTTCATGTTAAACCCAACCTGGTCAAGCATTTTTAATAACTGAGGAAATACAATGTGCGAATCTTCGCACCAGGTGCCCACAAATACCAGTAGCTGAATGGTATCTTTTACGGCAGTAAGATTGGTTACACAATCAGCATTGGGTTTATACCAGCTGATGTCGTTTTTCATCCATGCAAAATCGGCATCGTTGTTCAATAACTCACGGCTTAAAATACCTTTCAGTGTTTTCAATCCGTTCTCCGGATCTTTTGACACTTCGTATTGTACTTGTGAAAAACTGCTGAAGGAAAGTAAAAGAGAGAAAATAACGGCTAAGAATTTCATACGCTCTTGTCTTGTTTTCGTTGCACGAATTATTAAAGGTCAGCTTTTAACGCCAGTAAAAACTGTTTGATCTGTTGTAAACTTTTGATCAGTTCAAAACGTACCTCTGTATCGTTTTTATGTTGTTTTAAATAATCTTTGGCAGCTTCGATGGTGTATTTTTTATAACGCAGCAAATAATAGATCTGGTGTACTTTTTTTACTTCTGTTGCATTAAAGAACCTGTCGCCCTTTTTATTCTTGCGTGGTTTCAGGAAACTGAATTCTGTTTCCCAGTAACGGATGGATGATGGGTTGATCTGAAACAGATCGCATACTTCACCAATGCTGTAATACAATTTTTTGCCCAGCACTTCATCCGAAGGCAGTTCAACAAATTCTGCTTCATCACCAAGATCTTTCAGGCTTTTGCGTCCACGCTTTTGCTTTGGCTTTGGAGGTTTGTTCAATGGCTTGCGGCCACGGCGTGGTGCTGCCTTTGGCGGCTCTTCAAAATCAAATGCTATTTGTGCAGGCTTTGCCAGGTGTAAGTTGTTTCAGCAAAAATAATGATTCAGCCGATAGCCCTTAGCCATAAGTTGTTAGCCATTTGCAAATACTATCCACTATCGGCTAACGAGTACCGGGTTGTATTAATCAAAACTCTGGTTACCTGTTGCAGCAATTTTCAGCATACGGTCAAACTGCTCAGGTGTAAGATCATTATAGAAGAAATAAATAGGATCAAGATCACGGCCGTTCTTATGAACTTCGTAATGCAGATGCGGCCCTGTACTTTTTCCGGTACTGCCTACCCATCCAATTACTTCACCACGACGAATACGCTGACCATTGCGCACTTTAATACGCACCATGTGCCCATACAGTGTTTCATAACCATAACCATGATTGATCACTACATGGTTGCCATAACCATTGGCCGTATTACCCGCCAGTGTAACAGTTCCATCGGCTGTTGCATAAATGGGAGTGCCCTGTGGTGCTGCAAAATCAAGCCCTGCGTGAAATTTTGTTGTTTTATAAACAGGATCGATCCTGTACCCAAAGCCGGAAGCAAGTCTGGTCAATTCTTTATTACTCACCGGTTGTATGGCCGGTGTTGCAGCAAGTAATGCTTCTTTGTTTTTGATCATGCCCTCAATAGCAGTAAAAGAAGTGGTTTGCGCATAGATCCTGTTGCGGAGTGTATTGATCTGTTGCAGAATAGACGTGTTCAGCTCATCTTCACTAAGCTTGGCAATAAGGCGATCCTCCGCCTGCTTCTCCATCATTTTTGCCCTTGCACTGTCGGGAATAGGACTGGCTTCAAAAATTGAACGGTACACCTGGTTATCACGCTTTTCAATTTCACGCAACTCATCATTCATGCGCCTGATCTCCGCATTTAAAATGCTGTAATTTTCTTTGATGCGGTTATTTTCATTTTTCAACATCTGCTCGTTGGCAGAGGGAAAATAACGGTAAGATATCTGCATGAAAAGAAAGCCTGCCACAGCAACAGACGCCAAAAAACTGAACACCCGCAGCAGCTTTACCCGCAGCGGAGTTACCAGTTTTTCATACCGGAGTGTATTGGTATTATAGAAATACTTTACTTTCTTCATATAAGCAATCAGGTGGTCATAGGATTGGCTTACCTTTGCTACCCATTTAAAAGGGGTGTTACAAATATAGGGCTATCACTCCTCAAAAATCAATCCAAACACAGGATGAATATGATGACTGCCGCAGAAATAAGACAGAAATACTTAGATTTTTTTGCATCAAAGAAACACCAGATCGTTGCTTCTGCACCAATAGTGGTGAAGAATGACCCTACTTTATTGTTCACCAATGCAGGAATGAACCAGTTCAAGGATTATTTTCTTGGTAACCGTAAGCCCGAACATACCCGTGTGGCCGATACGCAGAAATGTTTGCGTGTAAGCGGTAAGCATAACGATCTTGAAGAAGTGGGAGTTGATACTTACCACCATACCATGTTTGAAATGCTGGGTAACTGGAGCTTTGGCGATTATTTTAAGAAAGAAGCCATTGCCTGGAGTTGGGAATTGTTGGCCGATGTGTATGGCATTCCAAAAGATCGCTTATACGTAACCGTATTTGAAGGCGATGCAAAAGAAAATTTGCCGAAAGATGAAGAAGCATGGAATGAATGGAAAAAAGTAATAGCCGAAGACCGCATCTTACTCGGTAATAAAAAAGATAATTTCTGGGAAATGGGCGATACAGGACCTTGTGGCCCTTGCACCGAAATACATGTTGATTGCAGAACAGATGAAGAACGTAAACTGGTTGATGGAAAAACATTGGTGAACAATGATCATCCGCAGGTGATTGAGATTTGGAATAATGTATTCATCCAGTTCAATCGTTTGAAAGATGGATCATTAGAATCGTTACCTGCCAAACATGTAGATACCGGAATGGGTTTCGAACGTTTAACCCGTGTGTTGCAAAACAAACAAAGCAATTACGATACAGATATTTTTACCGGTACCATTGCAGCTGTTGAAAACATCGTTACAAAAAAATATACTGCAGGTGATGATAAGGAAAGTGTAGCGTTTCGTGTACTGGCTGATCATATCCGTGCTATCTGTTTTACCATTGCTGATGGACAGTTACCAAGCAACACCGGTGCAGGTTATGTTATCCGCCGTATTTTAAGAAGAGCCGTTCGTTATTACTATTCATACCTCGGTTACAAGCAACCGTTACTGCACCAGCTGGTGCCTGTACTTGCAACGCAGTTCGAAAAAGTATTTCCTGAATTGAAAGCACAGGAAAGTTTTGTGCAGAAAGTAGTGAAGGAAGAAGAAGATGCATTCTTACGCACACTTGAAAAAGGATTGAAGCGTATTGATGACATCATCAATACATCAAAAGAAGTGATTGATGGAAAAGCTGCATTTGAATTGTTTGATACCTATGGTTTCCCAATTGATCTTACACGTTTGATAGCAGGTGAGAACAACTTAGCTATTGATGAAAAAGGATTTGAAACAGCACTGAACGAACAAAAAGAACGCAGCCGTGCTGCCACAACAATTGATACAGAAGATTGGGTGGAAGTGCTGGCAAGCGATAAAACTTCATTTACAGGATATGATGCTGTTACTGCTGAAACAAAACTGGTGAAGTACCGTAAGGTGAACATCAAAGGCAAAGCAGCTTGTCAGTTAGTATTACAGGCAACACCTTTTTATGCAGAAAGCGGCGGACAGGTGGGCGATACAGGAGTATTACTGTTTGAAGGTGAAGAAGTAATTGTTACCGATACAAAAAAGGAAAACGATCTCATCATTCATTTTACTGAACAGTTGCCTGTAAATATTACTGCTGTTGTTGCTGCTAAAGTAAATGCCGACCGTCGTAAAAAAATTACTGTACATCATTCAGCTACACATTTAATGCATGCTGCTTTACGCAAAGTGTTAGGTACGCATGTGGCACAGAAAGGTAGTTTGGTAAACGATCAATACCTGCGTTTCGATTTTTCACACTTTGCAAAAGTGACCGATGAGGAAATTGCACAGGTAGAGGCAATTGTGAATGAAAAGATCCGTGAAAATATTCCTGTTGTTATTAAATC
>JAACZX010000521.1 GCA_009996555.1 Chitinophagaceae bacterium
GGCGGTAAAATTAACGGTTCAGGATACAATAGCAATAAAAAAAGCCACCTTATAATAAGGTGGCTTTGTATGAAGTTAAGCGAAAAATTATCTCCAACCAGCGTTTGATGTACCTGTACCATCAGCTTTTGCCACCGTTCCGAATGTGTAGAACGGAGGATTTAAGCGAAGTACCTGCAACATTGCAGCAGGTAGTGGCATATGTAAAGGTGTTCCTTTCTGCAAAAGATTCAATTTCCTCATTTCAAAGAACTGAAGCCCCATACCCGTAGTGTACAACTCTACATGTCTTTCATGATGAATAGCTTTGATAATATCATTAAGAACTGCAGCAACCGGAGCCATATTTCCTCTTGTAACACGTGTGCCGGCATTAATAATTGCAGCAGCACCTGCTAAGTCAGCAGTATAAGCTCTTGCCTCAGCCCTTAATAAATCATTCTCAGCCTTCATCACTTCAGCTTTAGCACCGATACCAGCTACATATAGCGCATCATAACGTTTATTCCGGTAATTTGAGAAATTAAAATACCCTCTGTCCGGACGGAAGTTATTTGATGCTGTAAACTCAAAATCAGTATTCAAACGTTGATCTATTGGAGCAACAGATGGTGGTGGATGCGGAAAACTAGCAAGGTTATCCCAATGCTGCGGTTGTGTTGGATCCATTAAATTCACCACATACATGTCTGTTTTACCCCAACCAGGGAAAGTGAGATAATCGCCGGCTTCATCATACCAAGTAGCATAAGCGTCATTAATTACATTCCAGTCTTGGGTAATCCCTGCGTCAGCATAAGTTTTCACCTTTGCCCAGTTAACTGCCGCCAAGTCTGTTTTATTCCTTGGAGTGTAAGACAATATCCTTGCTGCCATTGTATTACACATTTTCTTAAAATCTGCATTGCTAATATCTGATGCAGTACCAAACCACTCTTTAGGAATTGTGAAGCTATTCCCTGACAATTCAATTGCTTTATCCAAAAAAGCAACGGCGGCCGCAGCCACATCTTTGTAGGGGACAGCTGTTTCAAAAGTTGGTTCAACGGTTTTTGTTTCATCAACCACATGCCCTCTATCAAACACTAACGCAAGGTTTCCATAACCAATACCTTGTATAAAACGAGCCACAGCTAATACACGATTGTTACCGGCACCGCCATCGCCAATCTGAACACCATCATTTATGGCTTTAATAACATTATTTGCCGTTGAAATGGCAGAGTACATGGCATCGTAAGTGCCTTTTGTCTGAGTTCTGTTTGCGTAGCTTGGTGAATTATCCCAGGCAAGATCACGGGGCTCACTTGACATGTGCCACATACCTGCGTTACCATGTGAACAGGTTACATTATCGGAAGCTACACCCAGCATCATTTGAACACCGCCAAAAGCATGTTCGCCATTATAAATAGTATTAAAAAGCCCTGCAGCTACGTTCTGTACGTCCTCACCTTTTGCATATACTTTAGCAAAATCGGGGTCGTTTTCGTTCGGAACATCCAATAGATTTTTCTTACAGCCAACCATCGCAACTGAAAGCGAGGTGGCAATAAAAAACAATGATACTTTTTTCATATAATAATATTTTTAGCTTCTAAAAATTAAGAGTGAGCGAAAATGCAAAATTCCTGTAGATAGGGTTTGCATAAATACCATCAAACGGCATTCTGATTGTACCAACTTCAGGATCATAACCAGAGTATTTTGTAAATGTGAGAAGGTTTCTTCCTATCACTCTGGCATTTATGCCTTTGATTGCTCCTTTAAACAAATTACTGAGAGGTCTTGCAGGAACAGTATAACCTAATGCTAATTCTCTTACTTTTAAATAAGTGCCATCTTCTACCCAATAAGCATTTGCATTATTTGCATCATAAAAACCTGAATTAGATCCAATGTATGCAGCAACTTTCTTTCTTTCTGCAGGTACATTACTCATATCCTGGCGGATGCTTACATTGTTAAATGCAAGACGTTGCTCTTTACCATTGTAAATATCTCCACCTTGCTTCCAGTCAAGAAGAAGATATAACTGAAATCCTTTCCAGCTTAAAGTATTGGTGATACCTGCCACAAAATCAGGATTACCATTTCCAATTCTACCATACCAGGGAGTTCCATCAGCATTCAATTTCTTAATTGGCATTTCGGTAGCTTTACCCTGAGAACCTTTTGGAACTACATAGCCATCAGTATTTACTTCATAATCACCTATGGTTTTACCTGCAGGAAGCTGAGTAGCCATTTCCTCTAACGTACGCACCATTCTGTATCCATAAATAGCACCATAAACCTCGCCCTGCTTAATGTAAAACATTGCTTGATCACCGTTATTCGACCCATCATCATATATGTAGGGGGCAATTGGCAACTGATCAATACGTTGCTGCACTCTTGAAAATACGATGTTGGTATTCCAGGCAAAATCACCACCGCTTTTAGCTTTATACCAATTTGCACCTAAGCTAAATTCAAAAGTATTTGACTTAATAACACCCGCATTTTGCCATTGGCTGCTGAACCCATCATTCAAAAAAGGAATAAGAGGAACATTCAGGAACTGATCTCTTGTTTCAGACATTGCGTAAGTCGCCTCGAACGTAAACTTATTCAGGAATTCAACGTTTAAGCCAATTTCCTTTTCTTCAGTTGTTGAAGGTTTCAAAAATCTGTTCCCTTTTTGACGAGCTACAGTATTTGCATTTGACAAATCATATACTTCGTACTGCCAATCAAAGCCAGGACGCAAACCAGCAGTACCATAGGCAGCTCTGATCTTTAATTCTGTAATACCGGGGATTGTTACATCTTCTGTTAACCGGTAAGCGCCTGAAACCCTGAAATAAGGATTCCAACGAGCCTCAGTACCAAATAATGAAGAACCATCATAACGGTACATTCCGTCAAAGAGGATCTTGTCTTTCCAATCTAAACCTAAGATGGCAAAGTAATTTTGTGCTCTTTCGTTTTCCGTATAAGAAGATGCATCATTAATACTCGCAAAGTTTTCAAAATTCTCCATACCGGAAATTCTGAACTGAGAGGCACTGATTGAATTACTTTCATAGTGCCTGTTTTCATACAAATATGAAAGCTTACCACGCACGTTCAGATCACCAAATTTCTTTCCGAGGTTTAAAGACAACTGGGTATTGTTTGTCTTTGACTCATTTGTACCCTGCGACATACTGCCACCTGAGTAAGACATGCCCATTGTTGCGGCAGTACCGCCAGACCGTGTCCATGTATCCTGCGGGTTAATTGTTTCTGAACGGGAGTTTTGAATTTCGATTGTTTGGGATACATCAAGGTCAGCCCAAGATGTAAATTTGATGTTTGCAGAATAAACACCAAGCCATCTCCGTGATGATGACCTACGCTTTGGTTTCCACAAACCATACAAAGGGTTGGTAATTTCTTCGTTAAACTGGTTTATACGAAGATAATATGGCTGTCCATCAGGATTTTTTGCACTCAGATCTACATCTTTCTCTGTTCTGGCAATGTTGTAGAACAATGCACTTGACGATCCAGGTGTATTTGAAGTTCTGTTAATAAACAGGTTTGATGCACTTACTTTTAACCATGATGTAACCGTTTGGTCAATATTGAGTCTGAAGTTTTGCCGTTGGTAACCATCAGTCAGTTTTAACACACCTTCCTGTTTGTTGTTTTCAAATGACATGTAAACGTTATTCCTTTCCGAACGGTTAGCAACAGAAATAAAATTTACCAGATTAATACCTGTTCTAAAAAACTCTTCTTGCTGATTTCTGTAAATACCATAAGGATTATCCATATAACCGTCAGGATCAATAGATCTGCTGCCACCAATACCCGGATTATATCCGGCACCAATATAATTGGCAGGGTAAGTTACCCCGGCATATTTTGTGTACTTCCCTTTTGCTGACTCCCAATCAGTCGCTAACCTGTATACATGTGCATTAGCTGTTTCCAGGTAATGCGGCAGTTGTTGCAGACCAACTTCGTTACGAACTGTAATGATTGGCTTATTTGCAGGAATCCCTTTTCCCCTTTTTGTAATTACAGAGATAACACCATTACCTGCTCTTGAACCATAAGCAGCTGCTGCTGCCGCACCTTTTACTACTTCAATTGATTCAACATCATCAATATTGATATCGGCAAGACTTCCGGTTAAGATTGCACCGTCAACCAAAATCAATGGCGCTGAACTTGTGCTAAGATTATTATCACCTCTTAATAAGATATCGGCACCTTGACCTGGGTTACCGTTAACTGAAGACATTTTTAAACCTGCAACTTTACCTGCAAGCGCTGATGAAGCAGATGTTGCGGGAACGATCTGTAACTGCTCTGCACCAACTTTGGTTACAGATACTGTCATTTTTTTCCTGGTGGTAGCACCTGCTACACCAGTTACAATCACTTCACTGATTTCTTTGCCTGACGATTTAAGCGAAACGCTCAGAGATGAGCCTGAGCCAATACTTACATCCTGCACTTCATATCCAACAGCAGAGATGGTTAATGTTTTGGCTGAAGAAGGAACATTGATGCTAAAAGCACCTAAGGCGTCCGTTGTTGTACCAGCTTTGGATCCTTTCACCAAAATCGATGCACCAACTACAGGGCTACCAGATTCATCCGTTACTGTACCAGTAACTTTTTTGTCCTGCGCATATAGGAATGCACAAGAGCAAACAGCTGCAAATAGCAGCAGTACAAATTTTCTCATGTTGATTGATTTAGTTTAAAAAACGTTACCAAATATAAAGCTTCTTTTAAACTAACAAAATATTGTTAATTTTTATAAAAGGCATTATTATAACTTGACAAGTCACATTCCCGTTTGGCTGCTTCTGCCAATAAAAAACTACATCCTAAGCAGAAATTGACATTTAATTTCCGATCGTTTATTGGCGGAAATTTCGTCCAAACCAGAACCAACGGTGCTTCGGTTGGAATAGATCAGTTGTGCCCATCTCACCCAAAAACTCAGCTTTTTTGAAACATCATAATTCAGGTTCAGGTAATAGCGGTATCCTTTATCGGAAAAAGGAGGAATAGAAAATCCATACAAAACATCATTTTCATACGCATAAATGCGACTGTTAAAATCGTCGGTTTCAAAATACTGCAACCGCATATTCGCTGAAAAGGGCTTTAAGGATGGTTTGTAAAACACATCGAAAAATGTAAGAAATCCACGGCTTTCCAACGGACCGCCTACATCATACCACATAATATCCAGGCGCTGACGAAGGGTTATGACAGAGGATACTTTGTACTGTATTTGTGTTCGCCAGTTACGTCTTATAGCCGGTTCTACCAGTGCAGTAATCAACTGCTCATCACCCGTATAGTTAAGCGCCTTACGTTCCTGGCGGTAACGGGTATAAATTTCGATCTGCTTGTTCGGCTTATGTGTTAACTGCAGTAAGTAATCCTCGCCATTAGAAGGTGCATCAACCCTGAAACGCAGATAAGGGAAGCGATAAAAATCCATGTAACCATCAAACCGCCAATGAGCATTGGGCTTAATGGAAACGCCTGCAAAGAACCCTTTTTCATTTGTGGGATAAGTACCTTCTGTAAAAGCATTACCAAATATTGTTTGATAACCCTTTTCAATGTTTCTGTACACAAATGACAAGTCAATTTTCGGATCGGCACTTACCAGCAACCCGCTCATCATTCCATAATGCCTGCTGTTATGATTGGCAACTTCACCAAACCAATGCAGGTTACGCCAGGTATAGCTCCAGTCGATGCTGGTGTTTGTCAACTGTTTTCCTCGAAAAGAAAAATTATTATACGGCTCATCGTTCTTGTTAAAAGGCCTGTCGAATTGAAAATGAACTGCATTGACACCAATGTGCAGATTGCCATCATTATAGCTGATATTCCCGCCATAGGAATTCATTTGAACGGCATTTTTATCTGTCTGCTCATTGGGTGTGCGGTGTAAGCCTGATGTAATGAGTGAAGAAAAATAATCCTCCGCATTCAATGTATCAACAGTGAGGTTTCCACTCACTTTACGGAATGAAGCAAAGCCAGTCAACTGGAATCGGTTTTTTTCAAGCGTAATGCCTGCGCCCCTGTTAAAAAAATATTCATTGGTTGAGTTAAAGGGGCGAAGAATAGATGCCTGCCTTTTCGTATTCGCCACATCTACACTTTTTCTGAACGCCAATGCCTGCCATTGAATAAGCCCCTGCCCCATGTTCACAGTAAAATCGCCTATGGCCAAATTCTTTACTATACCGGCATTACGGATAAACAGGTGTGCAGAATAATAATCAAATCCATTCCGCTGAGCACCTTTGAACCATTGCTCGCCAGGGTCCTTTTCGGCAGTAATTCCATATTGAAGTAAATTCCTGTATACATATTTGTAACGGATCAATAACCTTTCCCTGCTGCCGGGATAAAAACTGGTTGCCGCAGAATCTCTTCTTCGCTTAAAACCTTCCGATTCTTCCAGCACATAAGTAAGGCGAGATAAAATACTATGTTCGCCTCCCGAAAAACGTTGTCCAAAATCTTCTTTTAAGGAAACAGCCGGGCCAACGGTAATAAATGGTAATAGTTTTTGAATAAGGTCTATGTCCCAGGTGGGCACAGCCTGCAATTCATAAATGCTTACAAACTTTCCGAATAAACGGCGGTATGTTAAAAAAGCTGACAGCTGTATAGGTGAAAGAAAAGTAAACTCTTTCAGCTCTGCTTCTGTAGCAGTATTGAGATTTAATTTATTGCGTTGGTAGTGCCTGAGGGTTTGCAGGTAGGAATCATCCTCCGTTTCTTCTTCATTTGCTTCGGTAATATTTTCGATCTGCTGTTCGGTTGTTTGTGTTTCCTGTGCCTGCACATGTGCAACACAAAAACAAAAAAACCATATCATGCAGCAGTTCTTCACTCAGTTGCGCTTTCTTTCTTTTT
>JAACZX010000522.1 GCA_009996555.1 Chitinophagaceae bacterium
GCGTTGAGGCCGAGGCATACTACTAAACCAAGCAATGATAAGATTGACTGCTTCATAAAAATTTCCGTTTAAAGTTTTTTGTTATTGGGTGTTTACTGCAAACACTGCAAAGCGTACTTCGGAAGAGCTTGACTGAATACCGGTTTTACGTTCAAGTGTCCGTTTTGCTTTTTTGATCAACCCTGCTATTCCACTTTTGCGTTGCCTTTCTTCGTTGAAGAGTGCATCGTCTTCTTCGTCGGCAACATCGTTGTTGTAAGAAGCATAGCTGATGTTGTTTGCTATAGGTTGTACGGTTGAAGTTGTTGAATTGTTACTTGGAACCGTAAATTTTTCTTCAGCTGTTTTTCCAACTTCTTCTGTTGTTACAGGGTCAATGGTTACATCAACAGGAGTAGTTGTTGTTGTACCAGAATTAACTGCGGCAACAGTAGGGTTGTTTGTAGTTGTTTGTTGTTGTGTTGTTGTTACCGCTGAGTTAGTAACCGAAGCCGTTGTAGTATTGCCAAACTCTTTGTTCTGCTCATCCAGCGTTTCCTTTACTAATTCTTTTACTGATGACGGTGCAACAACTTCAGTTCCTTTTTTTGTTTCAGCCGTTTTTGTAACAGAAGCAATGGATTCAGGCTTATCGATTGTTTTATTGCTGTCAATCATCAACCACATTGCACTGCCTAACAGTAAGGTAACAGCTGCTGCCGCACTCCATCTTCTTGCACTGCTGCTTAAAGAAAATACACGTGCAGGCTCAGCTTGTTTGTACAATAATGATTTATCAGGAAATACAATGGAGGTATCGGCCTTTAACTGGCTGCGGCGTAACCATTGCAATTCGTTTTGTAAAGAGGTATCAGTTATAAGTTCTTTTTCAACAGCAGCTTTGTCTGTTGTATTCAGTTCATTATCGATGTAGAGTAAAAGCTGTTCTTCGTTGATGTTGCTTTCTTCGCCCACCGGTTTCAGCAGGGAGGCGATAAACGTTTTATCCAGCTTTACATCATCCACAAACGTAGATTGCTGCAGTAACTCAAATTCATCCCGCAAATCAGGGTTGGCCGCCACAAATGCTTCCACAATCTTCCGCTGTCCGGCAGTCAACTCATTGTCGACATACAGGAGGAAAAACTCTTCGTAATTATGACGGTTAATGTTCATTGTTTGTGTTTGTTTTCTTGAACCTTGGCTCTTGTGCCTTGGTTCTTTCAGTTACATTACATTTTCAATACTCACTAAATAATTCTTCAATTGTATCCTGGCTCTGTGCAAATACACTTTTACCTGGCTTTCGTTCAATCCTGTTATTTCGCCTATCTCATCGTAACTGTATCCTTCGTAATCTTTTAACAATACCAGGCTTCTTGCTGTTTCACTCAACCGGGCCAGTGCTTCTTCCAGCACCTTTTTCATATTGTGCTGCGGCTTGTCCTGTATCCTTACTTCTTCAGCAAATTCATCTTTTGGTTGTAGGCAATGGTAAACAGGTATGATTTACTGCGGTCATTATCTACATTGTCTTTATTCACCCACAATTTTTCGAAAGCACTTTGCACAACATCCCGTGCATCTTCTTCGTGCCCCAAATTCTTGAGGATAAAACGGTACACGTTGTCGGCATACCGGGTCACACATTCATTATATTCTCTGGCGGTCATAAATCAGTTAGTGCTCCGTGATGATAAGTTTAACTATCAGTATTACGGACACTGAAAATAAAAGTTACAGGAAAAGAAAAATATTTTTTAGAGCGTGCCTGAAAACGAGTCGAAAATGAAGAAACCTGTTTGCGGAGCGTTGGTGGCGGCAGGTTTTTCCTGGCAGGTTTTGCTGCATTTGGGAGATGATGCATCAGCTGCAGGCTTTTTACCAGGTGTAACTGTAAGCAATGCCCATGCAGAAACGGTAGCTAAAACCACTGCGCCTAAAAGGAAAATTTGCTTTTTCATAAACACCTGTTTGAGTAATGTGACGAAGGTAGAAGGAAAATGTTACACTTTGGCCACATATTTATGTGAATTTGGGAAACATGCAATCGGTTACACATAAAAGAAGCTGGGAATCCTCTTACTTTTGTCGTTCAAACGAAATTGATATGAACGAAAAATTAGTGCAACGTATTGCAAATGAACTGGATGAGATCAAAGCCAACGGCCTTTTTAAAACCGAAAGGATCATTGAAAGTGCCCAGGGACCTGAGATCATGGTGAACGGGAAAGTTGTGCTGAATTTCTGTGCCAACAACTATCTTGGTTTATCATCGCACCCAAAAGTGATTGAAGCCGGTAAAAAGTATATCGACCTCCGTGGATTTGGAATGAGCAGTGTGCGGTTTATCTGCGGCACACAGGATATTCACAAAGAACTGGAGGCAAAAATTTCTAAATTCCTGGGAACAGAAGATACCATTTTGTATGCCGCCGCATTCGATGCCAATGGCGGTGTATTTGAACCATTGTTTGGCGAGCAGGATGCCATCATCAGCGATGCATTGAACCATGCAAGCATTATTGATGGGGTGCGTTTGTGCAAGGCCCAGCGTTTCCGTTACGAGCATAATAATATGGCCGACCTGGAGACAAAACTGCAGGAAGCAGCCGGTGCCCGCAACCGCATTATTGTAACTGACGGCAGCTTCAGCATGGATGGTACCATTGCCCAGCTGGATAAAATTGTGGAGCTGGCCGAAAAATATGATGCAGCCATTATGGTGGACGAATGTCACAGCAGCGGCTTTATTGGCAAAACCGGTCGTGGTACACACGAGTATCGTGGTGTAATGGGCAAGATCGATATTATTACCGGCACTTTAGGTAAAGCATTGGGTGGTGCAAGCGGTGGTTTCACCAGCGGACGTAAAGAAGTGATTGAGATGTTGCGCCAGCGTTCACGCCCTTATTTGTTCAGCAATACATTGGCGCCAAGTATTGTGGGTGCATCTATTGCTGTAATGGATCTGTTAAGCGAAACAACTGAATTGCGTGATAAACTGGAAGCAAACACCAAGTATTTCCGCAGCAAAATGACAGCTGCTGGTTTTGATATTAAACCCGGCGATCATCCCATTGTTCCCATCATGTTATACGATGCAGTGGTGGCGCAGGATTTTGCAGCCAAATTGTTGAAAGAAGGGGTTTATGTTATTGGTTTCTTTTTCCCGGTTGTACCAAAAAGACAGGCACGCATTCGTGTACAGTTAAGTGCTGCACATGATCAACAACATTTGGATAAAGCAATTGCTGCATTTACAAAAGTGGGCAAAGAGTTAGGTGTATTGAAAGAAGTTACTGCATGATGGGATTCATTTGTATTAATTTTTTGTAACTACCGGTTAGTAGTATTTTTTGTTTAATAGTTTGAATGCATATTGCAACCAATTTTAACTAGTATGAAAGTAATCAACACCCAAAATTTACTGCTTGTAACAATAGTATTCTTTTTTTCTGTTTTTACAATTTCTTCTTGCCGAAAGACGACTCAAAAGGAAAATTCATCTAATACTTTGGTAAAAAAAGCTTTGGAAAGAGAGTTTTTTACAATACCAACAGGAACAGATAAGTCTGTTATACGAATAGCAGAAAAATTAAAAAAATATAATAGTGAATACTTCTTTATTGATAGAGTTGTAAAAAATGAAGGATTTCCTATTTGGGATAAATCTCTGATTCTTGGGAACAATTCAGCTTATCAAATCACCAGCAGAACTGCAAACGAAAATGATACATTACTTGTATTCATCCCATTATCACCAGTAAATACAACTGAAATAAATGGAGTTTTTGCAGGAAAAGTTGTAGGCGACTCGGTTGTAAAAATCAACCATATAAAAGAGTCAGACTATGCAAAACTGGGTTTTAGTGATTCGTCTAAATTGAATGCTGACAACCTGATTAGTTTACTAATGTATATTCAAAATCGTGTTTTTGGCACAGAAAGCTTCGTTGTTAATGATCTCAGATTATTTAAAGACATAAAACCTGCAACAAAAAATAAAGAGAAACTGATACGCTTCAATGCCATTAATAATGAACTATCATCAAGGGCTATTAATAGCAGGTTAATAGAAATAGAGTATTGCTATAAAATTTCCGGCAACACAAGCAACAAGTTGGCTGCTTCTGTTGGGCAACGTTGCGACATATATTCATATTGGATAGAAGATTACACACTCCCTTCATTTAATGACGGCGATGGTGATGGAGGAGGTGGTGGAAACGTTGGAGGAGGTGATTCCGGAGGAGGTGATGAGGGCAACATTGTAATATCCACACAAGCAATACTCAAAGAAGTTTTAAACCTCAATGTTCAACAGGTGGCATTCTTAAACACTTATGCCCAGTTGGCAGAAGAAATTTATAATTACATAAATCGTGGAGACGGGTATTTAACTTTTGATGAGTGCAAAGCAAAAGCAGTAAGTCATATAAATTATTGCATGGAGTCGTCAGAGTACTTCAATTTCTGTAAGCTGAAAAGCAGGTCGTTCCTGTTATTAAACGGATGGGTGGTTCCCTGGTTTCATGAGGCGGCGATTGGTGTTGAGAATACTGTTTTGTATTCAAATATTCAGCAGTTGAAGTTGGATGCAAAACAGGCGTATTATTTGTTTGGGAATCCAAACTTGAACTTGAAAATATCTAACTATCTCTCTAATAGCAATGGTCAAACAATTGAAGAAAAAAAAGCAGCAGTAGCCGAACATATTAACGGGCTACTTACAAATCCTACCTATGCTATATTTGTTCAGAACTATGAAGCAACAGATAATACCGGAAAAATGTGGTGGGAAAATGAAGCATGGCTTAATCAAAATTTTTCATTTTCTTCAAACTGTCCGCTCGGTTGGTGTAATTTAACTCAGTCTGAAAGAAATTTTATTATTCTCTTTCCATTTTCTGCTTTTATGATAAAAATTAATTCGGATGTTGCAAAAAATGAAACTCGACAGATGTTTGGTATAGGGCCAAATGATCCAATGCCCCCAAATGACAAATCAAATGCGTTTTTGCATGCATTTTGGTGTGCAATGAATCTTAACAGTATTGGAGAGGTGAAAGCCCGCCTTTTCGCAATTGCACATGAATCAGAAACACCTCAGCAGCTACAGATTGAAACGAAAATGGATTATTTTAATAATGAAGTTGGATTTAACATTGCGAAAACCCAAAATAGCTTGTTTTCCAATCATGTTTTTCAAGCTTTAACTTCTGGACAATTGAGATATTTAAAGCCAGTCAATTATTCTGATCCAGCATTTTGGGGAGCAAATAATATTCCAGAGACACATGGCATCACAAATCTTACTCAAATAGTGCCAACAAATCAATAAATGCGAGCAACTACATTTTATATATTTTGCCTTTTATTGTATTCATGCCAGAAGAAAATCGGGTTCGAAATAAGTAATGAATTGACAGAATATACTTACAGAATATCTTTTAAAGAGATAGGAAATCCGTTGAAAATGAGAAGAGTAATGATTAGTTACTGGGATGATACAATAATTTGGAATGGAATAAAAGTGCCACCTACAGGTGATACTATTCGATATAATAAAGCAGAAACATTTTACGGGATAGATTCGGTTCAAAAATTTGAAAAATTTAAAGCTAAAAACTGGTATGTAAAAAATGAGTACCATTTTACGTATTAGTGATCCATTTGCTTGTGATGGTAAGTTTATAAAAGAAACAAGTCTATGTTGGGTCTTTTGAACCGCTTTATATTACTGCAAAAAGTTTTATGAAGTGCTTGTAGTGAGGAGCCTCAATCTTAAGATTTTTTTTTGTAATAATTAATTACTAAAAAAGGAATTTAGGCATCTGAAAACGAAAATCTATGAAATATTTTTTAATGCTTCTTCTTCAATACTGTTTCTTATGTAATACTTTGGGACAGAGCAAGATAATATATTTGGTAAATGGAAATATTACTGAAGAAAAGTTTAAGCAGTATTTAAAGAATTTAATCTCAGTTGAATATGAAAACGATGCAAAAAAAATTGACTCGATTTTATTAAATAATTGGGATATTTATTTTAAGCAGAGTCTGCTAACAATTAGTTCAGAACTAAGCAAAAATGATTCCTTAATAATTTCACGGAGTTTTGACACATTGATTAGTAAAATTAATCAAACTAATTGGAAGCCACGATCTGGTGAAAATACATTCAATTTAAATACATTCAAGATTAATCGAAAAGCGACCAGTTTACTGGGCGACAATGTAAGGCTTCAAACTCAAAATTATGGTGATACTATTTCTTTTAAAACGATTAAGTATACTGTGATTGAACATACAAATGATTCATTAATTCTTGGCTACACCTGCAAAAAGTTCAGTATTACTGAAATATTAATTGATACAAGTGCAAACATTTGCAAGAGAGAAATAATTGTTTGGGCAACAAAAAAAATACAACCAGCCCTTTCATTATATGGAATTTTATGGTTTCGAAAACAAATCTTGGCTAATTGGACACCTCTATATGTTCAAGAAGATTATTATGGCCCCGATTATTACACAATCTTTACTCAAGCAATTAAAATCAGCAAAGAATAGAAGTTTTACCTCAAAGTCCAAAAATTAAACCTTTGCTTTCCCAAGTATGGTTTAATCCAAACGGATCCAAAGACAAGAGTAGAAAGGGTTTCATATACAACTTACGCAACAAAACCAATTACAACAACGGGTGGTACTTCAAAAGAAATACCACCCGTTGATAGTTATAAAGTAGCTGGACTTCAGCAAGGATTGCTGAACCGTGAGAAATAATTTATTATCGTTTGAGTTTGAAACTTCCTTCCGTTACATTTAAAACAGTTGTACCTGTCATTGACTGCATTTTTCCACTAAAGGTTCCGGCTACAACCGTACTTGACAGTTCTGTTAAGCGTATCTTTAGGTTTACATCTGTTGGTACCAGTAAAGTA
>JAACZX010000523.1 GCA_009996555.1 Chitinophagaceae bacterium
TTGGAAAAGGCAAAAGCCAAGTGGGAAGAAGAAAGCAAGCACAAACGTTACCCGATTGATGAAGAGGCAATTGCTGAAGTAGTGAGCATGATGACAGGTATTCCTGTAAAGCGTATGGTACAGGCCGAAACAGAAAAGCTGCGTAAAATGGCAGATGAACTGCAAGGTGCTGTTATTGGCCAGGATGAAGCTATTAGCAAAGTGGTGAAAGCTATTCAACGTAACAGGGTAGGGTTAAAAGATCCAAAGAAACCCATTGGTACATTTATCTTCCTTGGTCCCACTGGTGTTGGTAAAACAGAGTTGGCAAGAGCTTTAGCCCGTTACATGTTTGATAGTGAGGAATCGCTCATTCGAATTGATATGAGTGAGTATATGGAGAAATTTACTGTGAGCCGTTTGATTGGTGCACCTCCCGGCTATGTTGGTTACGAAGAAGGTGGACAATTGACTGAGCGTGTTCGTCGCAAGCCTTACTCTGTCGTATTGCTCGATGAAATTGAAAAGGCACATCCTGATATTTATAATATTCTGTTACAGGTATTGGATGATGGACAGTTAACTGATGGTCTTGGCCGGAAAGTTGACTTCAAGAATACCCTCATCATTATGACATCAAATATTGGTGTGCGCCAGTTGAAAGATTTTGGTGAAGGTGTGGGTTTTGCAACAGCTACACGTATGCAGAATGCTGAAGAGAACAGCAAGGCTGTTATTGAAAAAGCATTAAAGAAAACGTTCTCACCTGAGTTTCTGAACAGGATAGACGATGTGATGATCTTTAATTCCTTAACGAAAGAGCACATCTTCAACATTATTGATATTCTGATGCGTGGAGTTAGTACAAGGTTAAAAAATCTTGGGTTTGCTCTTGAACTTACGCCTGATGCAAAAGATTTTATCGCTGAAAAAGGGTATGATAGTCAGTTTGGCGCACGACCATTGCACAGAGCTATTCAGAAATACCTTGAAGATCCTTTAGCTGAAGAAATATTAAACATGAATATCAAAGAAGGCGATGTGTTGATTGCCGATCTTGATAAGGAAAATCAAAAGATCAGATTTTCCTTTAAAGAGAAATCTAAAAAGTCAACAAAGTCATCTGAAGCATAGAATCTTTTTTTTCAAAAGTACAACCCCGCTCATGCAGCGGGGTTTTTGTTTAGTTTTGCTTTTATCAAAATGAGCAGAAAAATTACCATAGCAATTGATGGATGGTCGAGTTGTGGCAAAAGCACGCTGGCAAAACAGCTTGCCAAAGAACTTAATTATATATATGTAGATAGCGGTGCTATGTACCGGGCTGTTACGCTCTATTTTTTACGAAACCACATCGACTGGACAAACGAAGAAGAAGTAATTGCAGCTCTGTCGGATATTCATCTTGCTTTTAAGCCTAATTCTAAAACCGGCGGGGCAGATATGTACCTGAATGATGAAAATGTGGAGTATGTTATCCGTGACCTGGTTGTAGCTGAAAAAGTGAGCGAAGTAGCCGCAATAAAGGCAGTTCGGAGTTTTGCTGTAGAACAGCAGCAGCAAATGGGAGCAGGAAAAGGCATCATCATGGATGGCAGAGATATTGGCACCACTGTTTTTCCCGATGCTGAATTAAAAATATTTATGACTGCAGATAATGCGGTGAGAGTGGCACGTAGATTTAAAGAGTTGTATGAGAAGAACCCCAATGTTACAATTGAAGAGGTGAAAGCTAACCTTGAGATGCGTGATTATATCGATTCCCACAGGGAGGTAAGCCCCTTGCAACAAGCTGAAGATGCAATTGTTATAGACAATTCGGATATTACACCTGAGCAACAGCTGCAGCTGGCGCTTAAATATGTGAAAACGAAGCAAACAGAACAAAATGCCAGCGTTTAGTTAAAATATTTTTTAAAAAAACTTTGCATTTTCAAAACCACCGTATATCTTCGCCCTACCATCGATCCTTCTATCCGAAGAACTCCCTCTAAATCCCTTCATCCGAATTAGTCCAATTTTTCCAATTTAGAAATTAACTTCTGGTTATACTGTCCATCTTCCTGTGATGAGCTATGCTGTTTTGCGGCACAGTAATCACTATATCCTCTATTGAATAGCTTTTTCAAAAGGTGTCCTTTGAACCGCCAATCTATTTTTTTACCTCTAAACCTTTTTTATGAAAAAGTTTTTACTCTCTTTGGTTTTATGTGCATCTGCTTTTTTTTCTCAGGCACAATTTCTTGAAAGTTTTAATGGTGGCGTATTGCCAACAGGATGGGCGCTTGCAAACGGTATGAGCGTATCAGGTTATAACAATCCTGATAATGGCTGTGCTGCAGATTATGGATTAGTTACCGCTGGTGTAGGTGGTAGTAATCCTTCTAAAGTATTAACAAGTGCATCAACATTTAATACTGTGGCTTCATTCATTAATGTGGGTTTTACCATTTATATTTTTGATGCTAATCTGAAGTGCGATAGTAAGAAGAATTTACCTTGTGTTACATACGTACAGGTATATCTTGTAAAGTCAACTGTAACTTCAGCTGGCACTCCTAATGCTGCTGATATTCTTGCTCAAAGCCAGGTACAAATTGTACAGTCTAATATGGCAAATGTTTTATACGTACCAACACCAAATATGCAGGCTGGTACTCAATACAAAATATTGTATGATTTTAAAGCAGACAACTGTAACCAAGGTGGCACAAAGTACATTCTTGATGAGTTTAAGTTAATTACAACTGTAGATGGTCCTTTACCTGTTACTCTCAAGAATTTCAACGCTGCTCAACGCAGCAATAAAGTGAGCCTCACATGGGAAACAGCAACTGAATTAAACAACGATGGTTTTGAAATTGAACGTCGTGTCGGTAATGGTGCTTACCAAAAAATTGCTTTTGTTGATTCAAAAGCCCCAGGTGGCAATGGTGATGCATATTCATACAGCTTTGAAGATGCAACAAGCCTTCCTAAAGGTGTTACTTATTACCGTCTTCGTCAGGTTGACTTTAATGGCCGTGCTGCTTACAGCGAAATTAAAGCTGTAAGAACAGGTAATGGCGCAATTGTGCTTTCAGTATATCCTAATCCAAGTCGTGGAACAGTAAATGTTGCTATTCCTTCAGGCGTTGGTATGTATGATATCTCAGTTGATGACTTTACAGGCAAATCAGTTCAACGCTTCAGCGGACTTACTACAAGTAATCTTCAAGTGAACAATCTGAAACCTGGTATGTACACGCTGCGTGTAAGCATCCGTGCAACAAACGAAACGATCACAGAAAGAATTGCGGTGCAATAAAAAACGGGACAGGAAAAACCAGATAAGATCAAGACAAAAGAAAGCCCCACAATTGTGGGGCTTTCTGTTTTATAAAATAAAGCGTAAATAATTTGCACTTTTAATGTTTGATAACTACTTTTACAATCTAATCTATTCCTATCTCCTACGAACACCCCGAAATCCTTTCCGCTTTTTTATTTGATTTTCACTCTGCTTAGGCAAGTAAATACATATTATTTCCATCCTTTTTTCCTTTGAATGATCTTGACTAAATCAACCAGGATTCATCACCTATATCCCAATGATTAACTTTTTCAATTAAGGTGTCCTATTGAAATGCCTCTGATTTTTTAAACCTCAAAAAACCGTTGTATGAAAAAGTTTTTACTTCTTATCCCCACTTTATTAGCTGTTGTAGTATTACAATACAATAGCTCAGCTCAGATCAATTGTACGCAGGTAAGTAATGCTAATAATTGCAATATTGTTGCTTTGGATATTAAATCTGCTGTTACAGAATTTCAGGAAGTGGGTGGTTTCTGTGAAGCAACTATGACCCTTTCGTTTAAATTAATGCATAATTCAGGCATGAAATATGCAAATCTGTTTTTTTACAATAATGCGGTGAGCCTTGATTGTAAAAATGGGCCTTCTTCAACAGTCCCTTCAAGCACGGCAAGTTTGGGCGGCTATATTGCACTTGCATATACAACGAACTGGACTGCATATAACAGCGGAATAAACGGTCTCACGCCACAAACAAGCGGTTATTCTGTTACTGCTACACCTATTACCGGAGGGACAGACTTTGTTATTACTGGAATTAAGTTTAAATCGGGATTACCTTGTGGTTCTTATGATATTGGTTTGTATTTAGCTGGTACAAATGCATCAAGTAACGGGGTGCAATGTCATAATCAGTCTTCATTTAAACCATACTTGGTTAGCATTTCCGGTAAGATAGATTGCAGTTCGCAGGTTAACCCTCTTAACTACGATTTATTTATTGATGCTAACTATGAAAATCCTCCAGGCACTGCCGCTCCAATTACAGGTACTTATCAAGTGTATATTGATGCAAACAGTAACAATGTAATTGACGGGCCAGATGTAAATTTAACACCAGTTGCTCAAAATTTTTTAACCAGCACAATTGGAGTGCCATCTGGTTATACCAGTAGATTTGCAAGTTTCGATAATGTAATTAATTTATTAAATGGTGATCTTAATTCAACAAAAAATCTTTTAGTTCGTGTAACTCCAACAACACCAGGGGTTGCAGCAGTAACAGGTTTGTTGACAAATACATGTTCTACACTTCCTGTTTCTCTTAAAAACTTCTCTGCAACACAACGTAACAGCAAGGCTGTTTTAACATGGGAAACTGAAATTGAAACCAACAATGCCGGTTTTGAAATTCAACGTCGCCTTGCTGGTAAGAGCCAGTATGAAACTTTAGCGTTTGTTGATTCAAAAGCTCCGGGTGGTAATGGAAACAATTATTCTTACGGCTTTAATGATGGTACAACTTTGCCTAAAGGCGTAACCTATTATCGCTTACGGCAGGTTGATCTTGATGGAAAATCAACTTACAGCGAAATCAAATCTGTTCGTACTGGTAATGGGAATCTCACAATTTCTATTTATCCAAACCCAAGCCGTGGTACTGTTAATGTAGCTATTCCTGAAAGTTCAAGTAAAATGGATGTATCACTTGATGATTACACTGGAAAGTCTATTCAAAGATGGAGTGGTATTTCTGCACGTAATCTGCAGTTAAACAATCTGAAGCCAGGTGTGTATATGCTTCGTATTAACTTCCGTGAAACAGGTGACAATATCATCGAGCGCATTATTGTTCAATAAATATTTTCTTTGGACAGGAAAAACCAGATAAAACCGAAGAGAGAGGCCTCCGAAAGGGGGCTTCTTTATTTTATGACTGCATGACTACAATCACCCGGTATTTTTTTTCTCCAAATCCAGGTCATTGTTTTTATCTATAGACAGTAATAACTTACTTTAAAATAAACTACATGGAATATTCATTCTTATTTGATGCTGCTCTTTAATCTTCAGCCAGCTCAAAAATGAACGGCATCAACTGGCAGAGAGCCGGGCTGAAATTTGTTCATTTTTCAATTTGTATTTTATGAAAAAGTATGTACTCCTGTTATCAGTAGTTCTATTTCTTTCAACTCATAGCATCCTCCGTGCGCAGTGTAATGTTACAAATGTAATTGTCAGCAATGTTCGCACATCTCCATTTGGTACTGATAGCTTGTTATACACGATCGACCTTCAGTTTAATGCTACTGTAAATGGCGGTAACAAAGATGTGTGGCTTCATATATGGCGTGAGGCTGACTATCCTGCTTTAGAAATGCAACGGTATAATTGTACAGGTCAACAGAGCACTGCACCTGCGCCTTCTACATTTTCCAGTGCAAATAATAATCTTGATGTGTTAGATAAATCATTTCTCACTTTTGGGTTTGATGATAATGCTATTAATACAAGTGTTCCGGGCGCAGCAGGAATTTATACCAGTTACCATTATGATCCTTTCATTACGCCTAATTATTACGGCGCATCTATCTATAAAATTGCGCATAACACAGATCCTTCTGTAGATCATATTTATATCCAGAACCTGTCTTTTAAAGTAAGTAATGCTGCACTTGATTTTTTACAGGTTCGTGCGTTTAGCTGGTCAACTGTTGGTGATCAGCGCCCTCAATGCTGGGGTTGTGGTGAAACATTTGTTGTTGGAGATCCGGTTGTTTCAGGCTCAATTAACTGTACTGAAACAAGAACATACAACATCAATATTCAAAGCAAATTCGACAATGCAACTTTGCCTGGCAGCGAATCCATTTCAGGGTTCTATCGTCTTTATATTGATGTAGACAGAAATGCTGTAATTAATGAGTCTATTGATATCCTTGCGCAAACCAATACTTCATTCAGCACAGGGTTCGTACCTGGTACAATTTTGCCCGGGTTTAAAAGTGCTTTTGTGGGTTCTGTATTGCCATTCAATAATTATGTATTTCAAACCGGCGACACCAATTCGAATAAGCCTTTGATCGCATTAGTAAATGTTACTACCCCTGGGTATCTTGGTGCGGGTGTTACAGGCATGTTGAATAATCCATGTACAGTATTACCAGTTCAATTGCTGAGCTTTAATACACATCGTGTAGGTAATAATGTAAATCTCAATTGGGAAACTGCTCAGGAATTTAATTTCAGCGGGTTTGATGTACAACGAAAAATTGGGAATGCCCCATATACAACTATCAGTTTCGTTATTGCTAATGCAAACGAAGGCAGTGGCTCAATTTATAGTTATACAGATGCTGGCCTTATATCCGGAACGAACGTGTTTTACAGGTTGCGTATTGTTGATAAAGATGGAGATTACAGTTATAGTGACATCAGGGTTGTACGCAACAATACACGGGATATTGACGTGTTGATTTATCCTAACCCTTGCAATGGTTTCTTTGTAGTAGCTGTTCCTGCTGATGCAGGTTTGTATGATGTGATCTTAACTGATGCGGTAGGGCGGATACTGAAGTCAATGAATGGCTTGCAGAATCAATCTTTGCAAATAA
>JAACZX010000125.1 GCA_009996555.1 Chitinophagaceae bacterium
CAGCTTTCAACGCTTCTAACTTCTCTGCCTCTTTGCTGATGAGCAGTAAACGATCGTTTCCTTTTGCAAGCGCCTTTGCAATAGCAGAGCCCATGTTACCGGATGCCCCTAAAATTGCGATGGTTCTTTTTGTTTGCATATCATTGAATTTGATCATGCAAAGCTACCATCAGCAACTGCCCTGCTCCAATGACATGTGATAAGAAAAGGAATTGATATATGCTAAGATGAATCTTGACATATATCAAGAAAAAATCAACGGGAGGCTATTTGCTTGCGAATGCGGCTGAGTGTTTCGGGTGTAATGCCCAGGTATGAAGCAATTAAATGCTGTGGCACACGGTTAACAATAGTGGAATACTGATCTACAAGGTGAGAATATTTTTCTTCGGCAGTTAAACCAATGGTCACTTCCAGTCTTTGCTGCAGTGCCACGTATGCATTCTGGTACAGGATGCGTATATATGTTTCGTACTGACGTACATTCTTTAACAGGTAATCGTGCTGTTCATGATCAAGTAATAACAGTTCACAATCTTCCAGCGCTTCAATATTCAGCTTTGATTCTTCTCTTGTAAAAAAACTATAAAGATCAGATATCCAGAATCCTTCAAATGCAAATTGCATCACCCTTTGTCCGCCTTTCGCATCGGTAGTGTATGAATACAAAGCACCTTTCTCAACAAATGCCATACGGTTACATACATCACCTTCCTGTAATAAAAACTGTTTGCGCCGCAAACGTTTTGGCGTAAAGTATGTTTTGCACAAATGCAGCTCCTCTTCGGTAGAAGGCACTTTTTCCTGGATACTTTTAATAAGAAGTTCGAACATAATTGATCAAATGTACGTGTTTGCTGCAAGTGCGCTTGCTGCTGTGACGGGAAGAATACACTTATGACTTCTTTATTACATTTAACAGGCTCACCTACTGTTCATGTTCCCTGCCTGCAATTTTTCCGTTACGCCAGCTGTTATTCAGTTCTTCAAACTCTTTCAGTTCTGCCGCTGAGAATTCCTTATTTGTGAGTTGTTTTAAATCGGGCTGCCCTGCATTTATCCATGCCGTGTACCAGAAACTTGCTACCGCATAAATGCTTTGCCGCATCCTTCGTTCAACCATACCGTTCAATTTATTATTATATGCAGTAGTGAAAGATGTGGAGTAAGTGCGGATGGTAACGCCATTCCTGTTTTCAAACGAAAACTTCTGATCGGGTGATACAGATTGTGTCAGTTCTTTTTCAAACCGCAACACTGTGTCGGCCGCTGCCGCACTTTCCAGCACACGTGCCCATATAAACTGTCCGGGATCTTTTATATGTTCTGCCTTGCCTATCCAGAAATCAAACTCCCGTTCTGCCAGCAACTCCGGCACACGGCTTTCCCAAAAACCATGAATACCGTGTTGATTGGAGAATTGCCCGTTATGATTATGTGATGCATGCAACGGCACATGTGCATCAGCAATGTAATGACCAATTTCTGCACTTAGTTTTAAAATGCGTGCCTGGTTCTTTTCTTTAAATGCATTGGTTAAACGGGCAAGCATGGTTTGCACCCACCATGGAACAATACCATACGCATGAACAGTATCTGCACTATACTTTGCAACAGCACTATCATAATTATGCGGCAAGGCTGTAAACGGATACACTCCGTAATGATCAATATCAATATAATGCCGTGGTCCTTCTTCGGGAATGGCGTAACGCCGTTTATCCGGATCAACTGAATGTTCGGTAAGAAAATCAATATGTGTTTTGTAAAAGCCAATCATTTCCGGTGGCAATAAAAATACCGCCAGTTGGTTGATCTTACGATGCCCAAAGAATCCCCAGCAGAAACATTGTTCTGAAATGAGCAGTAAAGCAAGAAGGAATGCTGTTTTCTTCATGCGGTTTATTTCTTCAACGCTGCGTTCTCTTTTACAATCTCTTCATCTATTTCTTCATCCATTTTTGTAACACCGCCGCTGATGGCAAATTTCATGGCTTCTGTTCCGGTTAAATGCCCGTCGAGTGATTTAATGCGGCTTGCAGGTATCAGGTACACATTGCCGGCAATAGAATAACTCATGGGCACATATACAGCCACATAATCTTTCAACCCGAAATCTTCCGTGTCTTCTCTTGTAAGAAAACCCACACGCCACACATCATTATCATCAATATTTGCAAGTACCGGCCGGTTGAATTTCTTTTTCTCTCCGGCAAATGCTTCAAAAAAATCTTTTACCGTGGTATAAATAAATTTAATGCCGGGCACTTTTTCCAGCCAATGATCAAACAGATTAAAAATGCGGCTCTGGATAAAAAAGGTACTCAGGTAGCCCACAAGACAAATTGCACCAATAATCAGAAGGAACCCAAGACCAAAATTGCGTACAAACACTTTTCCTTCATCATCCGTAAAAGTAAAAATGGGTATCAGTTCGTCTATACTGGTCACGATCCAGAATAATGCATAGCCTGTAACCATAATTGGTGCTAACACCAGTAAGCCTTGCAGAAAATACTGGAATAATCTTTTGTAATTAAATGATTTAAACATGTTGCTCTTTTTGCCTTGTTCAAAAATACAGCTTTCGTTTGCCGGGAGTGCTGATTAATTTTTTGTGATGAATGGCGAAAAAAAAGCATGGAAACTTTGGCAACGGTGAAAGTTTCCATAGTTTTGTCCCCGATTTTGAACATGGAACAAAAAGAAAGAATACAAAAGAAAGCACGTGAATTGTACCTGCGTTATGGCATCCGTTCTGTTTCAATGGACGATATAGCCAACAACCTGGGCATGAGTAAAAAAACCATTTACCAGTTTTTTTCTGAAAAAGACGAGCTGGTAACGGCAGTGATGGATGATGAAGTGAATTTCACTGAACATGAATGCAGCTTGTGTAAAAATGAAGCCCGCAATGCAGTGGAAGAGATCTTTCTTACCCTTGAACGTTTGTATGAACAGTTTTCGAACATGAACCCGATGGTGCTGTATGATGCAGAAAAGTTTCATCCCAAAGCTTTTGAAAAGTTCAGGAAAATGAAAGAAGTGTTTTTGCTGGAAGTGGTGATGCATAACATACGCCGGGGTATTGCAGAAGAGCTGTACCGTGATGATTTGAATGTGGAGATGATGGGACTTTACCGGGTGGAAACAATGATGGCCCCTTTTTCAATGGCTGCAGCAGCACCGGGCAAGTACAGCTTTGTAGATGTGGCAAGAGAAACCATGGAGCATTTCCTTTTTGGTTTATCTACCATTAAAGGACACAAGCTCATCAGCAAGTACCGTGAAGAAACGAGAAAGAAACAACAACAACATAAACATAAACCTTAACATCCATACTAACGCCTGCAGGATTGAAAAATGCCCGGCAACGGATAGATGGCTGGATCACTAACTAAAGACAAGCGATGAAGAAAACAACAACAAGGAACAAGTGGCTCGTGTTTGCACTGCTGCTGCTTGGTTTCCAAACTACCAAAGCGCAAACAGAATATAAGCTGTCAGTAAAAGAAGCAGTAGACCTGGCATTAAAGAATGTTGCTGACATTAAGAACCTCCGCATCGATTCACTGAACCAGGAAGCTATGAACAAAGAGATCGTGGGATCAGCACTTCCACAAGTGAGCGGTAGTGCACAGGCGGCGCATTACATTACACTTCCAAAAATTCTGTTTCCTAATGCCGGCCGTACAGATGTTTACAGTGTACTGAACCAGGAAGGTGTGAAAGACGGACAAGGCAACACCATTCAACCCAAACAGGAATTTTCGGTACAGGAGTTCAGCTTTGTGCAACCCTGGAACGTAACTGCAGGTGTAAGCTTGAATCAGCTTTTATTTCAACCCGATGTGTTTGTGGGATTGATTGCCCGCAAAACTTCTATTGAATATGCAACTGAAAACATTAAAGTACAGCAGGAAAAAACCCGTGAACAGGTGCAGAAAGCATACTACCAGGTATTGATTGCCGAACAGCAACTGGAAGTATTACAGCAAACAATTAAACGGTTTGAAAAACTTCTTAGCGACCAGGAACAACTGTTTAAAAACGGCTTTATTGAAAAGCTGGATATTGACAAAACAACCGTAAGCTTTAACAACACCAAGTCAACCGAAACACAGTTGAAGAACATGATCGAGCTGGGCTATGCTGCATTAAAATTCAGCATGGGTTTAAACCAGAGCGATAAAATTGTGCTTACAGAAAAACTGTCAACACAAACAGTAAAAGAAAACATACTCGATGATGGTTCGTTCAACTACAACAACCGCAGCGAAGTGCGTTTACTCAACACTGTACAAAAATTGCAGGAGCTTGATGTAAAACGTCATCGCCTGGGATATTTGCCCACACTTGCTTTCTTTTACCAATTTCAGCAACAAGGTATGCTCAATAAAAACTTTTCTGCTTTTACCGGGCAAAACTGGTTCTGGTTTAATTCAAACATGATCGGGCTGAACCTTACTGTTCCCATCTTCGATGGTTTTCAACGCAAATACAAGATCCAGCAGTCGAGATACACACTGGA
The DNA here is from genome assembly GCA_009996555.1 of Chitinophagaceae bacterium. Classification (GTDB taxonomy): domain Bacteria; phylum Bacteroidota; class Bacteroidia; order Chitinophagales; family Chitinophagaceae; genus Lacibacter. The sequence goes on from JAACZX010000125.1 coordinate 4,532, forward strand.
GAAAACAGCAAACACACTCGACAATGTGAAGAAAGCAATTGACATGGAACGCACATCGGCACAGATCAATCTTAAAAACGCTATCCTGAATATGGATGCGCAACAGAAAAATCTTGAACTGGCCGAACGTGTATATAACACTACTAAGAAAAAATATGAGCAAGGTGTTGGCAACAGTTTTGAAGTGTTGCAGGCCGATACAGAATTGCAACGTGCCAACGGCAATTACTTTGATGCATTGTACAATGCTGTTGTTGCCCGCATCAACTACTTTAAATCCATTGGACAATTAAACTAATCATCAACCATTACTATAAACAACATAATATGAAACGCATATTTCAATACACGATCATCGCAGGTTTTGCAGTGCTGCTGGTTTCTTGTGGTGCAGGTGCAAAAGAAAAGAAAGGCTCCCTTGGCGATAAAAAAGCACAGCTGGAAAAACTGAAAACAGAGCAAACAACGCTGGCAACAAAAATCAAAACACTGGAAGAAGAAATTGCAAAGCTTGATACAGCTGCCGGTGCAAACGACAAAGCAAAGCTGATTGCTGTAATACCTGTAACAACAGAAGATTTTTCGCATTACATCGATCTGCAGGGAAGAATTGCTGCGGACAATATTTCTTACATCGCACCTCCTAACGGACAAGGTGGTGTTGTAACTGATATTTACATTAAAGAAGGACAGTATGTAAAGAAAGGTCAGCTGGTATTGAAGATGGACGACAAAATTCTCCGTCAGCAAATTAAGGTGTACGAAACGCAATTAGGTCTTGCAAAAGAATTGTACAACCGTACAAAAAATCTCTGGGATCAGAACATTGGTACAGAAGTGCAATTACTGCAGGCCAAAGCACAAGTCGAAGGCTTGGAACGCCAGATAGCAACTGCCAACGAACAGATAAAGCTATTCACCGTTTACTCTCCTGTTGCAGGCATTGCCGACATTGTGAATATAAAAGTTGGTGAATTATTTATTGGAGCAAATGCCACCGGTTTCCAGATCAGGATTGTAAATAACAGTACACTGAAAGCTGTAGTTGAAGTTCCTGAAAATTATATGACTCGTGTGCGCATAGGCAGCCCGGTAATTGTAGCTGTTCCGGATATGAACCAGACATACAACTCAACAGTAAACCTGTCCTCGCAAATTATCAACCCAAGCTCACGCACTTTCACCATTGAAGCAGCGATACCAGGCGGAACTGTTCGTCCAAATTCTGTAGCAGCAGTACGTATTAAAGATTACAGCGCACCCAATGCTGTTGTTATACCTGTAAATCTTGTGCAAACAGATGACAAAGGCAAGTATGTGTATGTTGTAGAGAAAGACAGCAAAGGACGCAGTGTTGCTATTAAGAAGCCTGTTATTGTGGGTGAATCATACGGTGACAGGATCGAGATTAAATCAGGTTTACAAAGTGGTATGCAGCTGATCTCAGAAGGTTATCAATCCATTTACGACAAACAGGTTGTAACTATTGCACAATAACTGTTACAACAGATGTTCATGTTATTGCACAGCCACTACCATGCAACACAACTGTTGTGTAACCAAATGCTGACTATATAATATTATTATATGCAATCAAACTTATTAGAAGGGCTTAGTAAAAAGTTCAAGGAATTTAAGCCAACCAGCTGGAGTGTTGATAACCGCACGGCGATCTATATCATCACCATCCTTATTACAGCTTATGGGTTATTTAAATTCAATACACTTCCCAAAGAACAGTTTCCTGACATTGTGGTGCCAACCATTTCGGTGGCTACCATATATGTAGGTAACTCTCCTGCCGATATTGAAAACCTTGTAACACGCCCCATTGAAAAACAAATCAAGAGTATCAGTGGTGCTCGTGTTATTAAGGTACAATCTACTTCACAAACCGATTTTTCATTAATTGTTGTGGAGTTTGATACAGATGTAAAAACAGATCTCGCCAAACAAAAAGTAAAAGATGCGGTAGATAAGGCAAGAACCGATTTGCCGCAGGATCTTACTGCAGAACCGGATGTACAGGAATTTGCATTCAGCGAAATGCCGATCATGTATGTGAATGTGAGTGGCGATTACGATCCTGTAAAACTGAAACAGTATGCAGAAAAAATGCAGGACCGTTTTGAAGAGCTGAAAGAAATTACACGGGCTGATATTGTGGGTGCGCCTGAACGTGAAATACAGGTAAATGTAGATCCTTACCGTATGGCAAGTGCACGTATTACGTTTGCCGATATTGAAGGTGCGATTGCACGTGAAAACAATGATATTACCGGTGGCTTGATTGAGATCGGTACACAAAAACGTACCGTACGGGTACGTGGCCAGTTCAACAGCTCG